>JAJDJN010000290.1 GCA_030267245.1 Desulfovibrio sp. OttesenSCG-928-A18 | reverse complement strand
CGAAAAGTCGAATTTTTTCTCCTGGCAAGACGCGCCGGAAAAATTGGGCGAAGGCGTATCGGAACGTTACACCGATTTGTCCCCAAATCCTTGCCCTCAAATGCTTGTAGGAGAACTTTACTCGCCGTTACGCAAGCATTTCAGCGCTAAACCGCTCTATGACGTATCCCGGCCTGCGGCCGGCTTGCCCTTGGCCCCGCTGTCGCCAGCGCCGTCTTCAGAGCCTGACGCCTCCGTGTGCCCGGGCCCGTCGCTGTCTGAAACACCGCCATTGCCATCGCTGCCCGCTTCCGTCCGCACCTCAATGGCCGTGCTGTCGATTATCGTCGCGTAACGCGGGCTTGTCGCCTCTTCCCGGTCCTGCCCGTCAAAAGGATCCCGCGCCCGTGAAAAGGCAAAGGGGTCAAAATCCCCCTTGCGGCCGAAACCGTTTCCAAAACCAGCGCCGGAACCGAAAATGAACATCCGGGACGCCCCGCCCTGCTGCTGCGCCACGCGGCGCCCCAAAAAAGCCGCAACCCGGCCGCGCACCGGCGGGATAAGCAGCAAAAGCCCCAGACCGTCCGTGATCAGCCCCGGCAGAATGAGCAAGGCACCAGCCAGAAAAAAAACCAGCCGCTCCGCAATCATATTTTGCGGCGGCTCTCCCCTGCCCAGCCCTTCCAAGGGATCCAGCATCGGACTCCTTCGCCTTGAACGCATGACCCCCCAGCCCAGAAAAGCCGAGGCAAATACCCACAAAACCATATATGAAGCGCCGACAATGCTCCCGACCTTGAAAAGCAGGTAGAGTTCGACAGCGGGAAAGGCAAGAAACAACAGCAGTTTGGCCATGAAGATGTCCTGTACACAAAAAAGGTGCAATTCTTGATTGTTACGACGCACCGCACCGGCCTGCGCGAAAATCGGACTCCCGGCCCAAGGCCGTATTCCGCAGGCCGAACAACTTGTAAAACAGCCACAGAAGCATGAACGGCGCACTGTTTTTCGTCAAGTACGAATGCCTTGCGTCGCAGTCAAGGGAACAGGGCCGGACAAACCGCATTTGCGCAAAAAACATGGGCTCCCCCGGCTTGCGCCGCTTTCACGGACCTTGCAGAAAGCGGGCTTGCAGGGTATGAGGGAGCGGTCAGCCCGGATAGTGCGACAGCCTCACGGCAAAGCCCTGAAACTCCGCGCCATGGATCTACATGCCCGTGTTCCGCCGCAAGTGCCGGCAACGACACGCCGCGAAGCAGAGCGCCATGAGCCCGGCAGGGGTTCCAGGGGGCGAAAGCCCTTCTGGCCGCCAGGCTCCGTATCCGGAGCAGCGTTTTCCCGGCCCGGTTTCCCTTCTTCCCGCCACTGCAACTTCAGGAGGACCCCATGCCTGTAAGGATTGGGCTTAACGGTTTTGGCCGTATCGGACGCTATTTGCTGCGCCTTCTCGCAGACGACACGGAGCTGGCCATCGTCGCCGTCAACGCGCGAGCAGACAACCCTTCCCTGGCCCATCTTTTCAAGTATGACTCCGTGCACCGCACCTTCCCCGGAGAGGTGCAACCCAATGACACGGGTTTTTCCGTCAACGGCCGGCAGGTTGCCGTGACCAGAGCCCCGCTGGGCGAATGGAAATGGGGCGAGCTCGGCGTTGACATGGTCGTGGAAAGCACCGGTGCCCTCAAGGACGGCCCCGGGCTGGCCAAGCATATCGCCTGCGGCGCGAAAAAATCCATTATCAGTGCGCCGGGCAGCAATGTGGACATCACCGTGGTCATGGGCGTGAACCATCAGGACTACAAGCCCGACGAACACCACATAGTGTCCAATGCCTCCTGTACAACCAACTGCATGGCCCCGGCCGCGAAAGTCCTGCATGAAAATTTCGGCATCCGCCACGGGCTCATGACCACCATCCACTCCTATACCATGAGCCAGCGCATTCTGGACGGCTCCCACAAGGACTGGCGCAGGGCGCGCGCGGCAGCGGTGTCCATGATCCCCACCACCACCGGCGCGGCCAAGGCCATCGCCCTGGTGATCCCGGAACTCAGAGGCCGCCTGGACGGCATGGCCGTGCGCGTGCCAACCCCCAACGTGTCCATGGTCGACCTCACCTGCGAACTGGAACGCGACACCAGCGTTGAAGAAGTCAATGCCGTGCTCAAGGAAGCCGCGGCAGGCGCGATGAACGGTTACATGGGCTATACCGAAGAACCGCTTGTTTCCTGCGATTTTATCGGCAGCACCCACGGCGGCGTCATTGATGCGGCCTGTACCCACATTATCAACCGGCGCATGCTCAAACTGATCATCTGGTACGACAACGAGGCCGGCTTCACCAACCAACTGGCCCGCCTCCTGCGTATGATGGGCAAAGGCCTG
>JAJDJN010000029.1 GCA_030267245.1 Desulfovibrio sp. OttesenSCG-928-A18 | reverse complement strand
ATGTCCCATTCCAGTTGGTGCGCCACATCCTTGATATGTGCCTGGATGCTCCTGTTCAGCCCCTTGTGAAAAACGACTTCGGCGCACATCTTTGACGCCATGGCCTTGATATGCCCAAAGTCGGCATCATCAACCGCGCAAAGTGATACGATATGCCGCCAAAGGTAATCAGCGAAAAGTAATGGGAAATTTTTCAAAACTGGCTTTGTCAAGCCGCAAAACAGTATGGCATAGCGTGTGTGTGCTTCCATGGCGACAAAGCACTTGCGGCTCTCTATGACAACACGGTGGATGTACCAATGGCCTGAGAACTCGTTATGATCGCCGGTTGCCGGAGCAAACTCTGGTGATGTCACGTCCTTGGCGGCATTGGCTGAGAGGTAAAAATACATGCCTTGTTCAGATAAAGAGCATGGCAACGCATCATTCATTAAGCAGTGCCTCCGCCATGTTATCCAGCTTGTCTTTTACCGGCTTCCAATCCGGCATAAGATTTCCCAATAGCGCATAAAAGGCTTTGCTGTGATTATGTTCACGCAGGTGACACAACTCGTGGAGCAATACGTAATCAATGCACCGGGCCGGGGCTTTGATGAGGTGTGGGTTCAGTAACAGGACTCCACCAGGAGAGCAGCTTCCCCACTGTCTTCGCATTACCTGTAAACGGCATTGCGGTGCTTTCCCTACCCAAGAGACATCCTTACTCAGCAGGCCGAGGCGTTTGGCGAGGTAGGCTTGAGCATGCTCACGATACCAGTCGCGCAACAGGGATTTCACTTTCTTCCGCCTGGCAGTCTGCAACTTATCTTGTGCGGAAAGTGGGGTAGTCCACGTATTTGCCGTATGCTCTTCCACTGTATTTTCCAGACGCAACAGCTGGGGCGCGCTGAGTCTGACGACAAGATAAGCGCCGGAAAGTTTCACTCCCTGCCTCGATGCGCCTTTCTCGCCACTCGCTCCGTCAACCGGCAATACTTTGAGGACGTAACGTCGTCCGAGGTAAAAGTGGCTTTCCCCGCTAATATATTCTCTTGGTAAAACATGCGAACGCCGCAGGGAGATTTCTCGCTGGTGACTCAGTATCCACTGCGCCCGTAAGCGTACAGCTTCACGGATAGACTGGAGGTTCGCTTCTTCAGGGGCTTCGACCTCAACAACTCCATTTGGATTTACATGAATCCGAATACTTTTGTCCCGTCCGGGAGTCCTACGCACGGCGTACCTGATGTCGGCATCTCCGTAACGGATCGTCTGGCTAAAACTTTGTAATGCGGGAGCAGTCATTGCTACTTACCGCCCGCGTCCTTGGCTTCATTCAACCTGCCGTACCGTGTCACCTTGATGATTTTTTCAATGGCGGCTTTGGCCTGCTCCAATCCCAGCAGTTTATAGAGACGAGGCAACAGGCCTTTGGTGATTTCCGCTTCGATATCCTGCGGATTCAAAGAATTCTCCGCAACCGCAAGACTGACAATTTCTTCAGCGGCCAGCGCCTCTTGCACCATAGCTTCTGTATCCTCAAAGGCGTTTCCGACTTCCATACGGAAAATGCCGAAGAAAGAACGCGCTGCCGGTTTGTCCTGCAATACCTCCGGCATATCCGGCATACGGCGCTGGCGCAAACGCTCTTCAAACTCCTGAAACAGCGCAAACTGCTTGTAGGGATGGTTAAACATCTCATCCGCTCTGGCGATGGCCTCTTTCAGCAGTTGTGAGAAGAATTTCTGCGCATAGGGATCGGAGGCCAGTTCCTGATCAATGCTTTTCCGAACCCGGCTTTTGATAATGTCGGTTTCGTTACGCAGCTTTTCTTTAGTCCAGGTTTGCGGGTCTTGTACCACGCCCAATTCATCCACCAGATAATGTTCTTCGGAAACCGTAATGCCTTCCGCAATTACATGTTTGTCCACCAGATTGCGAATAGGCTCTTCATAATCGCTGTAGTCAACGGTTTCCTGAGCATCCCTTCTGGCAATTTTGCGCAAACTGATGAAAAAAGCCAAATCTCGTTTATAGGTGGACACAGTTGCTTCATCAAACGCGCCGTCTTCGTAGAATGAACGTGACGAGAGGGCGATACGCAGGCAACGGTCAAAATTACTCAAGGCCAGATAAAAATCCTCCCGAACTTTCTGACGCACATCATAGAGGTCACTTTCCGACTCCGCATCCGGTTCCGCTTCAAATTGCGGCATCAGCACCTGCCGGAACTGCTGAAGGTCTTTCTTGTTTTTTACGTCCGCAAAGATGCCCCAAAGCGCTTCGTGCAGCGCGGGCAGGCGTTTATATTCCGTGTTTACCTGATGATAGAGCCCTTTCAGGTCATCAATGTCGTAACCGCCCTGAGTCCGTTCTTCCAAGTTTTGATAGGCGGTGACAGCCGTATCCAGCTCGGCCAGAATACCGCGATAATCAATGAGCAGTCCGTATTCCTTGTCTGGATGCAGCCTATTTACTCTAGCAATGGCCTGGATGACGTTATGTCCCTCCAGTGGCTTATCGATGTAGAGAATGCCGTTGCGCGGTTCGTCAAAGCCGGTAAGGAGCTTGTCCACGACAATGAGGATATCCGGTGGGCCGTCATCCGCAAAATCGTCAATAATCTCTCTTTCATAATCCTGCGGCGATTTATTGCCCACAGTCTTTTTATACCACTGCTGGACCAGGGGCAGGCTCTCGTCGTCTTCGTCCACACTCTTATTGCCCTCCCTTGTATCTGGGGGGGAGATGACCACAGCGGAAGTCACCCAGCCGGTGGCGTCCAGGTGCTGTTTATAGCGAATGGCGGAGATTTTGCTGTCCGTAGCGAGTTGAGCCTTGAGCGGCAGGCCGGTATCGCGGATATAGGTCTTGAAATGCTTGGCGATGTCCCAGGCAATACGAGCTATACGGTTGTCGGAACCATAGATGGTGTCTTTGCTGTCATACTTACGTTTGATGTCGGCCTTTTGCTCTTCGCTGAGCCCTTCTGTGATAAGCTCGAACCAGTCGTCAATGGCCTTTTGGTTTACGTCCAGTTCCGGCTTGCGCTCTTCGTAGATGAGCGGTCTGACGGCTTCGTCCTGAACAGCGCGCTGCATGGTGTAGGCGTGAATGATAGGGCCGAATTTGTTGACGGTTTTGTCTTTCTTCAAAAGCGGTGTGCCGGTGAAACCAATATAAGCGGCGTGCGGCAGCGCGGCCCGCATGCGTTCGTGCGTTTCGCCCCCTTGACTACTGTGGGCTTCGTCAATCAGCACAATAATGTCTTCGCTGGGGTTGTAACATTCCTTCAGTTTGGCGGCGGTATTGAATTTCTGCACCAAGGTAAACAGAATGCGCTCTTGCCCTTTGCCGATACGTTTGGCCAGATCCTTACCGGAAAGCGCTTTGGACTTCTCCCCTTCCTTGCGGGCAATGGCGCTGCCGTAGGCTCCGGCGTCGAGGAAAGTTCCGGCGAGTTGCTTTTCCAGGTTGATGCGGTCCGTAACCACAATGATACGACACTGGCGCAACAGCGGGTGCAAAAGCATGGCCTTGCAGAGGAAAACCATGGTCAGGGATTTGCCGGAACCGGTCGTGTGCCAGATAACGCCGCCCTGGCGTCCGCCTCCCTCTTGTGGCGACTTGCGCTGCCGTACCCGTTCCACCATTCGCTTTACCCCGAACATCTGCGGGTAGCGCGCCACGACCTTGCCTTTTTTGCGGTCAAAAAGGAGAAAATAGCGGATAATCTCCAGCAGCCGGGCCGGGCTGAGCAGGCTGCTCAACAAAATATCCTGTTCGTTGCACTGCATGGGCCGTGCCCACAGAGACTTGAAAAACGCTTGCATGGCCGGGCCGTCCTCACGCCAGGCAAAGAGTTTGGCCTGTTCTTTCTGTGAAGGAATGACCTTCTTCACCCGTTCCATTTCCGCAAGGGGGATTTCTTCTTCCCGCCAACGCTGCCAGAAGGTGTCGGAAGTTTTTGTGGTGCCGTATTTTCCGTCCGTGCCGCTGATGGACAAGAGCAACTGCGAATAGACAAAGAGCTGCGGAATTTCGTCGTGCTTCTGGTTGCGGATGTTCTGGCTGACGCCTTCGTCGATCATGCTTTTGTTAGGGTTGCCGGATTCCGGTTTTTTGCCCTCGATGACCACCAGGGGCAGGCCGTTGACAAAACAGACCATATCCGGGCGCCGCGTGCTGATGCCGCCCGCGCGGAGCACTTCCATTTCTTCAGTAACTACGTAGCGGTTGGCGGAAGCGCCGAGAACCAGAGAACAATCCCGCACATGCGCGGCCTCCAGTTCGCTCCAGTCAATCAGGGAAATGGTGGGTTGCACCTTTTGCCCGTCCACAAATTCCGTAACCGTGACGCCGAGGCAGAGTTTTTCATACATGCGCTCATTGGCGGTGAGCAGGCCTTCTTGCATGGAAGGCGTAGCCACTTCGCGCACAATCTGGTCAATGGCGTTGGTCGACAGGGGATAGACGCTGCCTTTGAATTCAAACCGCCGGGTTTGCAGAAAAGCGATAAGCTCTTCCCGCAAAATGACTTCCCGGTTGCTTCCGCGCTTTTGCAGACATTCGGCTGGCGGCATATACCGCCACCCCATAGCCATGAGCAGTTGCAGGGCCGGGATTTTGGCGATGTATTCTTCAGAAGTATTGGGGACGCTGTGCATAATTCCCCCTTTAGGATGCGGGTGCGGCGGACGTGTCAGCCGTATTGTCCACCTTGACGCGACGCTTGCCGGTCAAGAGTTGTTGCATGAGGGCCTTTTTCTGCGCCTGAAGATTGGCGAGCTTGGCTTCGTATTGGGATATGACGGCATCGGCGGCGGAGAGGACTTCTGCGATGGCGGTTTGTTCTTCTACAGACGGAAGGTACATTTTTATTTTTGCAAAACCAGGCCACCGCAGACTTCCGCGTCTATCCACAGACGCCGATGTGGCAGCACTGAATATTTGCCGATACGCATCTGTCTTTAGCAGGCGATATAAAAAATCACCGTTCACATTCGCTTTAACCTTGAACACCACATAAATGGGGCTTACCAAGGCGGCGTCATACAAATTTTGATAACCAATCGCACCTTCTTCAATATGGTTCGCTGGATAGCCAAATTCTCCACGGCGAATGACTTTGTATGTGCTGGTGTCTTCGCTAAAAACTTGTTTTTTAAAATAGGATAAAGAGTCAACAAAACCTGTATACTTTGAGCAGGCAAGGACCGGCAAGTTTTCACCAATACTGTTCCTTTCTCCACATGGCTTTGCGATATCCCCCATATGGTTCCAAGCCCATTTTTGAGCAAACCCCGGTAACCGCTTCTTGCCGGTAAGAAGTTGCTGCATCAGCGCCTTCTTCTGCTGCCTGCTGTTTTCAAGCAGCTTCTGCGTACAATCTATGGCGGCATTCCAAGTGGAGATTATGCGGGCAATTTTCTGTTGTTCGGGGAGAGGTGGAACGAGTAATTGGAAAGACTTTAACAAATCGGCTGACAGATTGTCCTGCGTTCCACCATTACTCATTTTTCTCAACTCATCGTACTGATATGTAAAGCAATGAAAATAAAAATCTTCTATATAATATTCTGTAAACAATATCGCTGCACACGCTTGATTAGTTGCAGCGGAAATGCCAAGTCTAGCAACCATCCCACGCGTTTTGCCTTGTCCGTACATAGCAATCAGAAGGGTACCTTTTGCAAAAATCTTTGCCGACGAATTTTGCAGTCCCAGCTCAGTTATTTTTTCCTGTGTGCCCAATATTGTTTGAGAACTGAATTCTCCTGTTGTTACCCAAGGGATGTTGCCATTCCAATATTCTTCAACTTTCCGACTTGGAGTTCCCCCGGATGCAATTTTAGCGAGTTGGCTAAGTTGCTTTTTTTTCCATCCATCCGGTAACTTCTCACTCATGATGCTTCCCGTCACTCTGCTTCCCCAACACAAACCAATACGGCTCAAAACTCTTCTCAACCAACCCGCACAACTGCCATACGAACGGTTTGTAATCCCCGCGCACGGCAATGGCATCCAAATTTTCATAGTAGCGGCTGCGTTCTTCCACCGGGATAACCACCACCGGATACCCGGTCTGCAAAAGCTCCAGGTTCATCAACAGGCGGGCAGTTCTGCCGTTACCATCCACAAAGGGGTGGATGTTCACAAAATCCGCATGCACGCGGGCAGCGCGCTCCACCGGATGTAAGTCAGCGCAGTCGTTGCGCCAGCGGCAAAAGGCTTCCATGTGCTCCTGAACATGGAGAAAATCCGGTGGAGTAAAGCCCGCTCCGCTGATAAGCACATTCTGCTGCCGGTAACGGCCAGCGTTGGCATCGTCTATACCCTTGAGCACAAGCTGGTGCAGATCTTTGATGGTGCGTTCGGTTAAAGGATTCGGCTCCTTGCTCAACTCCTCCAGCAAGGCAATGGCTTCCCTATGATTGATGGCTTCCAGATGCTCGCGCATGCTTTTGCCGCCGATGGTCAGGCCGTCTTCCAACACCACTTTGGTTTCCATCAAGGTAAGGGTATTTCCCTCAATGGCGTTGGAGTTGAATGTATACCGCACCACCATATCGGCATGCAGGCTTTTTATCGCTTCAGGCGGCAGGGGGCGCAAGGCGTCCAGGTCTTCTTTCAGAAGGCTTAAGGTGGCGTATTTTGCCGCAAGTTCCCCTATGGGCATTTCCTGCCCCGGCGCAGGACGCCAGCTACTGAACATAACCCAGCTCCTTGAGGTATTTTTCCATTTCCCCTTCCAAACGTTCCAGATCGGCTTTCAAGGTGACGCGCTCAGCCAACAGGGCCTGCATGTCGATCTCCGGCTCTTCCTCAAAGGTATCCACATAGCGAGGAATGTTCAGGTTGTAGTCGTTGGCCTTGATTTCATCCAGTGTCGCCAGGTAGGCGTATTTCTCCACGCTTTCCCTGGCTTTGAAGGTCGCCACAATTTTTTGAATATCGGAAGGACGCAAAGAGTTCTGGTTTTTACCGTCCGCGTATTCGCGTGAGGCGTCTATAAAAAGCACTTTGTCGTCGTTCTTGCGCTTGCGGAAAAGCAGAATAGCCGCCGGAATGCCGGTGCCGAAAAAGAGTTTTTCCGGCAGGCCGATAACGGTGTCGAGCAGATTTTCCTCGATCAGTTTCGCGCGGATTTTTCCCTCCGCCGCGCCACGAAACAGCACGCCATGCGGGGCCACTACCGCCATACGCCCGACGCCGGGCTTCATGGTTTCGATCATGTGCAGGATAAAGGCATAATCTCCCTTGGTACGCGGTGGAATGCCGCGCCGGAAGCGCCCGAACTTGTCGTCCGCCGCGCCTTCCTGGCCCCATTTATCGAGGGAAAAAGGAGGATTGGCCACAACCACATCAAAGTGCTTGAGCTTGTCGTTGCCGTCCAGCAGCAAGGGATTGCGTAGGGTATCGCCCCATTCAACCTTGTGGTTGTCTTCGCCATGCAGGAATAGATTCATCTTGGCCAAAGACCAGGTGGAGCCGATACTTTCCTGCCCGAAGAGCGCGTATTTACGAGTATTGGTTTTTTCCCGCACCTTGTAGCCGCACTTCATGAGGAGCGAGGCTGAGCCGCAGGTCGGGTCACAAATGTCGTCATTCTCCATAGGGTCAACCAACTCGGCAATGAGTTGGGAAACTTCCGGTGGGGTATAAAATTCTCCGGCTTTTTTTCCGGCATCGGAGGCGAACATTTTAATAAGAAATTCATAAGCGTTGCCTATGATATCGAGATTGCCGACACGACTCGGACGAAGATTCAGTTCCTTATTGTTGAAATCCTCAAGCAAAAGCCGCAACAGGTCATTCTTCTGCGATTCTTCGCCCAGCTTGGTGGAGTTGAAGCTGATGTCCTGGAATACCTTGTCCAGTTTGGCAATATTGGCTTCTTCAATGGCATGCAGAGCTTTGTCGATGCGTTCGCCGTTCCCCGGTTCAAAGCGCCGCTCATAAAGCGCGTAAAAACTGGAACCAGCGGGCAGCACAAAGCGCTCTGTCCTCAGCATACTTTCGATCATGGCTTCATCGCCGGAAAACTGTGCTTTGTAGCCATCATAGGCGTCCTGCCATACGTCACTCAAGTACTTGAGAAAAAGCATGGTCAGCACGTAATCCTTATATATTTCCGAGGAGATAGTTCCGCGAAAAGTGTCGCACGCCCTCCAGACAGCTTTGTTAACGTCATCCTGATTGATTTGCGAGGTCATTACGTGCTCCTTACGCTATATCTAAAATTCTTTAACGGCTATGGCCGCAAGCAGATTTTCGCTGTTGGCTATACAGGCTTTCATGGTTTCTATACTCGTTTGAAAACTCCGCACAGCTTGCATAAGCATATGCTGCCGGTCAAGCGGAGGCAGCACGATGGGGGTTTCGGCAAAATCGACAAGCCGCAGGCTTTTTTGCGCCGATCCCGCCTCCTTGCTGCTGTAATAGCGTTGCGCCGGAGCTTGCTCCAGTTGCCAGGCCAAAAACTCCGGCACAACGTCAAATCCCTGCTTGGCGCGCACTCTGAAAAAGTGCATGGACGCAACTGCCTTCTGAGGAACATCCTGTATAATATCGTGGCCCAGTCGGCTTGTGAAACAAGACAAAAGGGCAGCCGATGTTTGAAGTTATAACAACCTATTCGACCAAAGAAGCCGCAAAGCAATTGGGCTTCCGCTCTCCCTCAGTCCTCCGATATCTTGCAGCCAACCATAGAATACCAGGAGCATTCAAATACAGGCAGTCATGGCGCATTTCCTGGGATAACTGCGTCTACAAGCAAAAACCCCTGACAACATAACAGGTTACCAGGGGTTATTTGCGCTATGGGCGGAGGTATTTTTTAAAAGGGAACATCGTCCATGCCGCTGGCTTCGGAGGGGAAGGCGGGGCCGATGTCTTCGGCTTCGCGGCGTTGTGGCTGTTGCGGACGCTCGCCGGCGGGGGGGCGGGGGTGGCCGTTTTCGCCGGGGTAGCTGTCCTGATTGTCGCGGGCGCCTTTGCGGTCCAGAAACTGTACGCGCTGGGCCTTTATTTCGGTGGTGTAGCGATCCTGGCCCTGCTGGTCCTGCCATTTGCGCGTTTGCAGGCTGCCCTCCACATAGACCAGGCTGCCTTTGGACAGGTAGTTGGCGCAATTTTCAGCCATACGCTGGAACACAACCACGGTATGCCATTCGGTGCGTTCCACCCGGTTGCCGTCGCGGTCGGTGTAGGATTCATCCGTGGCGATGCGCATATTGGTAATGGGCATTCCGGTAGAAGCGTATTTCAATTCAGGGTCCCGTCCCAGACGCCCGATCAGCATGACTTTGTTCAGCATTACCGCACTCTCTTGGCTAAAATATCAAAGGGGAAGCATGATATGGAAACAATCAACGCAACTCTTGCATAATCGTTTCCGCCTCGTCAAGGGCATCTTCTATTTGCGCGCAGAGTTTGTGCGCGCCTTGCACATCGCGATCGCCAAGGGCCGCATCCAGCTTTTCCAGCAGGGCGCGCAGCTTCTCCGCTGCGGCCTCAATCTTTGCCCGCCCGGCCTCGGGCACATCGCCGTAATGGGCAAAATCGTCCACGGCCCGCGCCAGTTCAAGCACGCCGCGATTTGCCGCCGGCACGAGCTTTCGCGCCAGCTTCGCCGGGCTGCTAAACCCGTCCAGCCCCGGATCGGGCCATACAGCCATGAACAGAAGCGGCCAGGATCTGGGCACCTCTTTTTCGTCATACGTAACAGCGCTTACCCGGATAAAAAGATTGCCCGCCATAAAACTCCCTCCTTGGCGCAAAGCGCCCCGCACGGCCGCAGGGCGGAAAAAAAGGCACGCTACGCTGCTCGCTTGCAGGCCGCTTGCGACACCAGGCGGCCGCCCGGGTTTTGCGCTTCGGGCCAAATCCGGGCTAATTGCGTTCAGTCCACTCCGTCTGCACCCGCAGCACAGCTTCTTCCACCTGCGGCACAAGATCGGGCGGGCATACGCCTATGAGCGGAGCGCCCGCGTCCACATTCTGGTTGTATATGAAGTAGACGGCGTAAATCACCCCTTCGGGGCCGGAATAACGCAAAGAGGCTTCGCGCTTCATGCGCGACATGATGAACAGTTCATCGCCGTCGTGCACGGTCACGGCCTTGGGGCCGGAGACTTTGAACTTGATGTCCACGGCCGGAACAAAATAGTATTTGGCCCGTTCCGGAGCAATAAACAGGTGCAGCGCCCGCTTGAGAATAAGCTGCAGCACCTCTTCCCTGGAAAGAAAATGCCTGTACCGGGCGATTTCTGTTCCCGCTTCCACAAAACAGCCGTCAAGTTCACGGTTCAAGGCCGCAAGCTCGCCCTTTTCCTCACAGCTTATGGGGCGTTCGTTGCGTTCGCGTTCCAGGGTGGCGAGGAGCGTGCCCGGCTTTTCCTTCCATTCCCCCACCGGGCCGGACAAGGGGTCTCCGGGCTTGAGATCCCCGGGAAAGGTAAGCAGACCGCAATGCGGCGCACGTACGGAAAGCTCCGTGTAGGGTGAAGCCTTTATTTCTTCGAGCACCGCGCTAATATCCAGCATGCTCACTCCTTATCTGTAGTACAGATTCCTGCCGCCCATGGTCAGCAGGGCGCGGTACAGGTTGAAGCGCATTTCGCGCCTGTCCCAGATGCCCTGGATATGGCCGCGCGACAGGGCCTTATAGACGTTATGATAATGCGGCGGCACCAGGATGCCCGTTGTTTCCGTAATCACGCCGGGTCCGGCAAAGCCCACATTGGCCGAACGGATGCCGAACTGATACGGCGAGCAGCCCAGAAAACTGGCCACCGGACCGGCATAGGAGTTGGTATCATAGGTCACGATGTACAAACCGCCGTCGTCAATGTAACGGCGGACGGCCATGGTGCAGCGCGGCATCTGTATAAGCCCGTTCGTGCCTTCCTGAATACGGATGCCGGCCGTGCCGTGCACATAGGCGAGAAAAGGAAAGCGCTTTCGCGAGGCCCGCTCGGCCGCGCGGATGAACTTTTCTCCTTCGGCGGCGCCCACGCTGCCCCCCCGAAACGCGGCCATGAGCATGGCCACCACCAGCCGCACCCCGTTGATCCGGGCCTCAAAAACCATGCAGCCGCTTTTATGTCCGGTCTTGCGTTTGGCCTCGGCCAGCTTGACCTCAAACTCCTCAATCCCCAGCGGGTTGGAAGCCTCCACATCGGTAGCGAACTCGAAAATTGAGCCCTGATCAAAAACGTTATGCAGATACCACTGGTGCTCCATGGGAAAGTGATGCCCGCAGTTGGTGCAGACCCCGGCGAACTCGCCATAGAGGTCCGGAGCCCAGAGGTCAAGGCAGCCGTGAGTGGACGCGTTGGGGCAGGTCACGGCCCTGTCGATGCGTGCCTTGGCGCTCACATAAACCCAGTTGCCGCCGCGCTGTTCCTGGTTGTCGTCCCATTCGGAAAGCTCGGTGAGCTGGCGTTCGGTTTCCACGCTCACCTTGCGCTCCGCGCCGCGTATCTTGCTCATGAGCATGCGCCAGGGGGCGAGTATGCGGTCAAAGAACAAAGTCCACTCGGACTTCACCTCATCCACATATTCGGCCACTTTCTGCTGCTGCCGCTGCAGCATGTCGTATTTGAAATGGGTGTACAGCCCCCAGCCGATCTCCTGCCACAGCGAGGACAAGCGCTTGGAAAAGGGCGTATAGTCCGGGGCCGCGTGCAGCGAAAGCCGGCGGAACTTCCTGTGCCGCCTGTTCACCAGCCGGTTCTGGGCCGAAGAAGGCAGGTTCCAGCGCACATAGGCCTTTTCAAAATCCAGGCCCTTGATCGCCTGCTTGCGCCGGCTGCGCAGACGCAAGGCCCGGAACAGATGCAGCCCGCGCACGCTGATTGAAACCTCGTCGGTCACGCGCAGCAGTTCCTGGCGCAAATTCCGAAAAAATTCATAGTGATATGGTCTGGCCCCGAGATTGGGCTCCTGAATCACGTGGTCCACATAGCCCATGCGCAGATTGTCCCTGGCGGTTATCTGCATCTGGCTGGCGCATTTTTCCACCAGTTCCTGGCTGGCCCGCTGCCCGCTGCGCAGCCGGCCTTCAATGGCGGCCGCGCCTTCGGGCGAAATCACGGAATAATAGCCGTGCGAGAGCATGATCCGCCTGTCTGCCAGGGCAATGGCCTCGGCCCCGCCCGAGCCGCCTTCGGAGATCACGGAGATCACCGGCACCTTTAATGAAGACATGCCGTAGATGTTGGCGGCGATTTGCTGGGCCGCGCCCGGCGTGTCCTCGATGGGGTAGGAGCCGGGGGTGAACACAAAGGTATGGATCGGGATGTTCTCCGTTTCCGCGACCTTCATGTAATGCAGGGCCTTGGCGTTGCCCCAGGGCTTGACCGAGCCGCCGTTGCGAAATTCCTCGCCGTGTCCCTTTTCCTGCCCGATGACCATCACGGACTGGTCAATGGTCTTTTTGCCCCTGCGCCTGGTGATATAAGCCCTGGCGATGACCATGGACGGGTCGATGGAATGCTCGCCCATGCTGCCGATTTCCGTGTAGTTGTCATAGACGTTTTCCAGGATGTCGCGCAGGCAGATGCGCTGGGGATGGCGCACGATGCGCACCATATCCATGGGCGAAAGCTCAGCTTCCAGCTTTTTTTCCACAAAGCCGAAGAGGTCCTCAAGGGTGAGTACGGCCGCGCGGCGCTCGCGCACGGAAAGGGAAGGCTCGCGACGGCGGTAATCCTCCATCTTGGATACAAGCAGCCGGATGTTCTCATTGTGCTTGTCGCCGAAGATATCGCGTATATAGATCAGCCGCTCGGTCAGGTGCTGTACTTGTTTTTCAATTTCCATATGTTGCTCAGAGGCTTAGAATAGCAGGATCTGCTCTGTTTTGCGGCGTAGAAATTCCACGTTGGACTTCAGTGGCTCCCCGGCGCTGTTCGCGCCTTTAAGAACCAGGTTGTCCAGAAAGAGCTTGCCCCGCTCCCTGGCCTGGGCCAGGTTCTCGCCCCAGACAATGCCCAGAGCCAGGTTGGGGTCGAATTCCGTGGGGATGACATAAGGTTTGCCCGCCGAGCTTTCGGGCACATGCGTATAGACTGACAGCCAGTCTTCTTTTTTCCAGGAAAAGGCGTCAATGCGGCCCACCCAGGGAGTAAAGCGGTTGTCCGGATCCTCGGCGATGATCCGGTACTCGATGCCAACGCCGGAAAAACTGATGTCATCCTGCGTGTAGCCCAGCGGCTCGCCCAGGGCGGTGCGGATCTGCTCGGCAATGATGTCCACGCCCGGCTGCCCCTTGATGCGGGCGATGGCGGCGGACACGCCGTTTTCCACCTGGATGCGCGTGTTCACTTCCATAAGATAGGGCTTGCCTTCGCGGGTGACTATCCACTCCCAGGTGCCAACGCTGTCATAACGCACCTCCTTGGCCATGGCCAGGGAATGCATGGTGATGTCGGCCAGCACCTGATCGGCGTCAAAGCGGTAGGCCACGGAGCCGGAGTCGAAACCCGGCGCCACTTCAACGCGTTTTTGCAAGCCCGTGCTCTGAATGGAGCAGTTGCGGGTGCCAAAGTGCACCACCCCTTCGCAGTTGCGCTCGGCCAGAATCTGCACTTCCAGGTGGTTGAAATCCCGGATGCGCTGCTCGATAAGCACACCCTCGTCCTTGAACTGACGCGCCGCATAGTTGCGTATGCGCCGGTACACGGAGCGGAAAAGATCTATGTCGTGCACCTCTTCAATGCCCATGCCGCCGCCGCCGGCCGAGGCCTTGACCAGGATCACCGGATGCTCGATGCCCTGCTGCTGCTGAAATTCATACAGGTTGCGCGCGACCCTTTCCGCTTCCATCTCGTCGTAAATCGGCTTGTCAGAACCAGGAACCGTTGGTACACCAAGACTGCGCGCCAGACGCTTGGTATTGATCTTGTCCCCTAGCTCGCGGATCACCCGCCAGGAAGGGCCGATGAACACCAGCTTGCTCTCCCGGCGTGAAACGCGGCGCGCAAAGCGGTAGTCTTCAGCAAAAAAACCATAGCCGGGATGAATGGCCGTGGCGCCGGCAATATCGGCCACAGCCAGCAGTTCATTGGCGTCGTGGTAGGAAGAAACGCGGTACAGGGCCTTGTCGCCCCCGGCTTCGCGGGCCAGGAGCACATGCCCCGATTCCACGTCTTCAGCGGTATATACGCAGACAAAGTTCAGCCCCAACTTGCGGCAGGCCCGTACAATACGCACGGCAATCTCTCCCCGGTTGGCGACCAATACTTTATGTTCTTTGTTTGTCACTATATGTTCCAGTAATTTCCGTATGTTTCATAACAGGATCTGTAAGGGACAGGCTCGGGGCCCCGTGCCCGACAGCGAAAAAGCAGGAAGATACTTTATGCAAAACCAGGAAAAAGTCCAGGCATGCGTTGGTGTTATAAAAAACCAGTTAGCCCGGGAATTTGCGCCGAAAACAGGAATCATTCTTGGTACTGGATTGACGGAACTGGCCGAGGAAATAGACAATGCCGTGCATATCCCCTTTACTACGCTTCCGGATTTTCCCCAACCCAGCGTGCCCACGCATCACGGGCGCTTTGTGGCCGGAACCCTGGCAGGGCGGGAGGTGCTCGTTCAGCAAGGCCGCTGCCATCTATATGAGGGTAAAAGCCCGGCCGAAGTGGTCATGGGCGTGCGGGTCATGGCCCGGCTTGGCATCCGCTGTCTGATCGTCACCAATGCGGCCGGGGCGCTGAACCCGCGCTTTGACGCCGGGAGCCTTATGCTCATCGAGGATCAGATCAACCTCACGGGCAAAAGCCCCCTGACCGGACCGAATATTGACGACTGGGGGCCGCGCTTCCCCGACATGAGCCGGGTTTACGACGAGGAACTCATGCGCATCGCCCGGCAGGAGGCCCTCGGCCTGGGCATACAACTGGAAAAGGGCGTATACCTGTGCACCCAGGGACCGCAGATGGAAAGCCGGGCCGAAACCAGGGCCTTCAGACTTCTGGGGGCCGACGCTGTCGGCATGTCAACGGCCCTGGAGGTGATCGCGGCGCGGCACCTGGGACTGCGCGTGCTGGGCGTATCCTGCCTGAGCAACAAAAACCTGCCCGACTGCATGGAGGAGGCGCCGCTGGAAGCGATTATCCGGGGGGCGCGCAAGGCGGGCGAAAAGCTCGCCCTCCTCATCCGCGCCTGCCTGCCCCGCATTGCCGGA
>JAJDJN010000289.1 GCA_030267245.1 Desulfovibrio sp. OttesenSCG-928-A18 | reverse complement strand
GCTCTGGACCGGATAAAATCGAGTTATTTACTCTGTTTTTTTGCGCCAGACTCCTTGTCTGCTAAAGATTTATCCTTATAATCAAAGCCGCAAGCAAAAAAAGGGGGATGGCTGCTTATGGCGCTTTCTTTTTGCCGACCAGCGCCAGCAGCAGTAAAGCGGCGCCCAGAAACAGGGCGCAAGCGGAAATGATGAACGCCGGCGCAAAGCCGTTGCCCTGCCCGGCCAACCCGGCGACAAAGGGGCCGATTATCTGCCCCACCCCGTATACGGCCGTCATGACGGCAACGGTATACGCGCTGGCCTTGCCGCTCAAGGCAACGCCATACTGCAGGGACAGCACGGTTATGCCCATGAAGGTGCCGCCAAGCAGCAATCCGCCGGCAAGGGCGGCGGGGACGGAATTAAACAGGGCCGGCAACAGCACACCGACCCCCTGCAGGGCAAAGGACAGGCAGAGCATCGGCAGATAGCCTCCCCTGCGGGCGGCAAGGCGCCAGAGGGGGGCGCTGACGGCAGCGGCGCATCCGGTGACGATCCAGGACGTGGCGGCAAGCTGCGGCGAATTGCTGGCGTCTTTTATCAGGGCGACAAGAAAGGTGGTGCCGATAATATAGCCGAACCCTTCAAGGAAATAGATAAAAAGTAAAAGTCTGTAGCCTTTTTTCGTCCGGGAAGGGTTTGCGCTTTGGTCTTTTGCCCCTTGCCCCGCCTTGGCAACTACAGGTGGCGCCATATTGACCTGCGGCCGCAAAAAGACAAGGGCCGCCAGGGCCAGGGGCAGACAGATGCCGGCCATGCCGAGCCAGGCTCCGGCCTGGCCGCCCAGCCGGACAAGCGGCCCGGCAGCAATGCCGCCAAGGGCTATGCCGCAGCCGACCCCGCTGTAGATTAGCCCGGCCAGGCCCGGCCTGTTGGCCATGGCCAGGGTATCAAAAACAATGGAAGAGCAGAGAACAAAGCAGACCCCGGATGCGAGGCCGCCCAGAAAACGCATGCCATGCCAGAGCGGGATCGTGTGCACGAGCCCCATGCCCGCGGTACTGCACAGGCTCAGTAACAGAAAAAGGGCGAACAGGACATAGCGGCGGCGGCCCGGGCCTTCTCCCCTGGCAAGGAGCACTCCGGCAAGATAACCGGCGTAATTCCAGGCCGCCATTGCCCCGGCAAGCGCCTCGCCCATGGCGTATTGCTCCATCATGCCGGGCAGCAGGGCTGTATAGGCAAAACGGCCGATGCCCATGACCGTCACAAGCGCGCAAAGTCCACCCAGGCACGGCAAGATGCCGCTTGCGTAAGCCCGCGGCAGGTCTTCTTTTTTTGCTGTGTTATGGAACATATGATGACTTCAATAACAAGGATCCCGGTGGACGCGGACGAAGCAGAGAAAATTCGGGGAAAAATTTTCCCCGACCAGGAAGGAATTTTGCCTTCTTCCTTGCTGCAGCCCCATTCGCATGGTATCATAAAAATGCTGAGATTTAGCCAATGCGTAAACAAATACAGTTTCAAACCAGCCTGATCAGGCGGGGGACAAGGTGTTAACCATAATCCGTCAGCTGTCCCGGCCACGTGTCGTCAACGCGCTCATGCAAGCCATGCAGGAGCTCTCCCTGCTTGTAGTTTCCGCTGCGCCCGGGTACGGCAAAAGCTGCATCGGACGTGAGCTGGCAAAGCTTTGCGGCCGAAAAAGCTATTCCATCAGTATTCCGTCCGGCTTGTCCGAAGAAAGACAGTTATGGCAACTGATCTCCTCTCAATTGAGCGCACAGGGCTTCCCCAACGCTTCCGATTTGCCCGAATTCGGGGAGCAGGTGGAGCCCGTGCTGCTCAGAAACCTGCTGCAGCACTGGAAAGAATGTAGCGAACAATACCCGGTTCTGCTCTTGATTGACGATTACCAACGGGCTCCCGGGCAGAATCTGGACTTGATCATTGAAGCAGTGGCCAGGGAGCGGATTCCGAATCTGTGCGTGGTTGTTCTGACCCGCGAGCGCCCCAATGTGCACCTGGAAGACCTCAAAATCAAGGGGCTGGCCGCCTATTTCGACCAGGAACTTCTGCGCTTCACTCGTGAGGAAGCGGTGGAGCTGTTTCAACTGAACGATGTGGTCGGGTTGCAGCCGGTCGAAGAAGCCTGGCGCATTTCCGAAGGCTGGGCGGCCGTGCTCTGCATGTCTTTGAGCAGCTATATAAGCGACAATACCATTGAGGCCACCGTTGCCATCGACAAGTTTATTGCCGAAACTTTTCTTAATGATTACAGCGAAAAAGAGCAAACGACCCTGTTGCGTCTGGCGGCCCTTGACAGCTTCACCCTGGAGCAGGGCGTCTTCATGCTCAATGTTCCTGACGCCGCTTTTCGCATCCGTAATC
>JAJDJN010000288.1 GCA_030267245.1 Desulfovibrio sp. OttesenSCG-928-A18 | reverse complement strand
GCGCTCCAGCACATAGTCCGAAGCCTTGCAGGCCAGGTAGTCCTCATCGGGCCTGACCCGCTGCGTACCGTCCAACAGGCTGAAATTCAGATAATGCAGCACGGGATTCATTGGTTCTTTGCTCACCATGGGCTTTTGCCGCGCATACCACTGCGGATCGAAATATTCGCTCGGCCTGCGGCCCTCCTTCCAGCCATGGACGCAGTAATGGGCCAGGGGAACGACGCCGCCGGCCAGCACGTCCGGATTGTCGGCCAGGTACCAGGCGGGGTCAAAAAGACCGCTGTGCTCAACCGCGCCGAACTCATTGCCTATTTCTAGCAGAGCCTGGGCCAGTTTGACCTTTTCTTCGGGCAGGGGGAGGTTGCGGGCCAGCAGCAGGCTGTGGGCAAAGGCTTTGAAGTGGGCCTGTTCGCGTTCCCAGCCGGCCGCATTGGCCAATACAGAAGCCTCCAGGATCTTGCGGTTGCGGCGCAGAAGTTCCGCCTTGGGCAGCTTGGAAAGGCGCAGTTCACTGACATATTGCGCGGTAAAAAAGTGCCTGGACCCGTCCCAGTAACGGTACAGGGACCAGGGCAGAGTTCGGGCCAGGGGCCAGCGGGCAAAGGCGTTGGGACCCATGAACACGGCCGTGGCCCTTTGCGCTTCAAGCCCGGCCTCGGCAAAGAGTTCGGCCTGCCCCTGCCAGGTAAAGAAACGCAGATGGGTGCGGTCCAGAAGCCCGCTGTCGTCATAGGGAAAGCGCTGTTCGAGCAGGGCGCCGATCACATAGGCGTGCGCGACATTGGGCAGCGATGCGATGCAACTGGCCTCCGGAGCCAGAAAAACAGACAGTTTTCCGAGGGCGCTTTGCGGATCGCGCAGGTGCTCGAGCACGTCACCGAGATAGATATGGTCGAAAAAGCCGTAAAAACGATGCAGGTCGGAAAGGCGGAAGTCATCCAGGTCGGCCCGCACAAGTTCCCTGTACAGCATGCGCCTGGAAGCATGGGCCAGAGCGGCCGGGTCGCGCTCCATGCCCCAGAGGACACTGTCGCGCTCCTTCTGGAAAAAAGCCCCGATATCGCCGTAAGCGCAGCCCACATCCAGCAGGCGCGCGCCCCGGCGAATGAAGGACAGCGCGGCCACGGCCGGCACATTGGGATTGTCGCGGTCAACGGGGCAGTGGTAGACCGCCTCGGGCGCGGCCTTTTTCCGCTGCAGCACGTTGCCCCAGGGGGCGTCCGGGGCAAAGGGGTACAGGGCGGCGCTGCCGTGGCGGCTGTTGAACAGCGCAAGCCCGGGCGAATGGGCCGCAGTCCGGCCCAGTTCCTCCGTGCTCCGGTGCAGGCGAAAATCAACTGGCAGGGCCAGGGACAGGGTTCCATGTTCCGCGCGCGCGCGCAGGCACAGGTCCTCCACATACAGGGCGTCGGCAAAAGCTTCGTCAAAGCGCAGGCAAAGCCTCGCGGCCAGGGAGCTGTGCAGCAGGACCAGGCCGCAGCCCAGCGCCTCCACCTGCATGGCCGCTGTCAGGCCAAGGCCGGACAGGTATTCCCCGCCGTCGGCGGCTGGCTCGCGCATGCGGCCGAAATGCTCGCAAAAGCGCTTGCCGCGCAGGTTTTTGACCATGCGGCAACCCATCACCCCATACAGGGCGGCCCGGGACAGCTTGCCGGCCGACGCGCCCGCGCCCACGGGCGGCGGCCAGGGGTTTTGCAGAAACTCCATATAGTCCGGACAGAACAGGAGCCAGGCGTCCTTGTCTTCGGGCCAGGAATCCAGCACCGCGTTGAACAGGGCGGCGGCATTGATCCGCCCCGGCGCGCCCGGAATAGCGGGCGCCGTTGGGGCGCCCGGGGCGGACAGGGGTTGGGGGCTCAACCCCGCCAGGAAGGGATTGTCGCTGAAACAGCGCTCGAAAAGCCGGGGTTCCGCGCTGGCGACAAAAATGTGAACGGGGCTGTTCATACGCACCGCGCCTTGTGGATCAGGCAAGTTTTCCATTTTTTCATGTGACATCGACCTTGCGGAACAGCTCCCAGAGCCCGGGCCTGCCACGCACAAAGGCGAGGCCGTGCCGGGCGGGGCTTTCATGCGGCGCGGGCCGGTCTTTATGATCCGGCCCCGCGATGAACAGGAACAGCGTATCCGGTCCAACGGCGGACAAAAGCGCGGGCGAGGCGCCTGTTTCGGGACCATGGGCGCACACCCCGTCCACCCGTTCCGTGAGTCCGGATTTTCCGATATCAGCGGCGGAAACAAAATACAGCCTGTCTGAAAACTGCCGGGCCAGCACCCTGGCCGCCGCCTGTCCGGCGGGATCGCTATAGCTGAAAAGACAGACAAGGGTCAGTTGCGGGTTCACGCTCAGGGCATAAAGCAGCCAGAGGGGCGAGCA
>JAJDJN010000287.1 GCA_030267245.1 Desulfovibrio sp. OttesenSCG-928-A18 | reverse complement strand
TGTGGCCATGCTGCTAGTGCGTTCGGGGCTTCGTTGTTTTGTGCTGGCGGACGGCGACAGGGTGGAGGCATCGAACCTGAACCGGCAGTTTTTCTGGCCCGAAGACGTGGGCAGGCTCAAGGTGGAGGCCCTGGGTGACCGGCTCAGGGCCCTTGAGCCGGAACTGGATATGCGGCTTTTGGCGCGCATGATCACAGCGGCCGAAGCCCCGGAGCTGTTCAGGGGCTGCGATGTGGTGGTCGAAGCCCTGGACGCGCCGGAACTGAAGGCCGGGCTGTGCCGCAGCCTTTTGGGCGCAGGATTGTATGTTGTGGCGGCCAGCGGCCTTGGCGGCACAGGGGGAAATCTGGCGCCACCGATGCGGACGCGGACCCTGGGCGACAGCCTGGTCTGCGTGGGCGATTTTATGAGCGCTGTGAGCGGGTCCGCGCCCCCTCTGGCCCCCAGGGTCATGCAGGCCGCCGCCCTGCAGGCCGATGCCGTGCTGGCCAGGCTGCTGAAAAGCGAAGGCCCGCCCGGGCATTGCGCCAGGGCCGTAGTGTTAACAGCCCCTAAGGCCTGAGGGCTCCCCGGCAGGCGGCCGCGGCTCCCCCGCAACAGCGACCATGAAGCGATCAATTTTTCGCGAGTAAAGCGCCCCGGATCGACAAATGGGGGTCAAGGGGCATCATGCCCCTGGCGGGGATTGCAAAGGGGCGGCGCCCCTTTGCCCGCCGGAGGCCTGTCTTGCATCCTTCCTCAACAACGGCAGGTTTCGTATGCGCATACCCTTTCCCGATACCGACATCTACGCCCTGACCGATTCCCGCCAGAGCAGGGGGCGGAGCACCCTTGAGGTGGTGCGCCTGATGCTCGAGGCTGGCATCAAGGTTTTGCAGTACCGTGAAAAGGACAAGGACGGCGGCGAAATGCTGCGGGAATGCATGGAGATCCGCGCCCTGACCCGAAAGGCGGGCTGTTGTTTCATTGTGAACGATCACGTGGACATCGCCATGTTATGCGAGGCTGACGGGGTGCATGTGGGCCAGACTGATCTGCCCCTTGCGGCGGTGCGCCGTCTGCTGGGCCGGGACCGGGTGATCGGGGTTTCCACGCATGCGTGGAGCGAGGCGGAGCAGGCCATGGCCGGCGGCGCCGACTATATAGGTGTGGGTCCGATCTTCGCCACCGCGACCAAGGCCGGCGCAACGCCAGTGGGCTATGCCTATCTGGAGCGGGCGGCAGCCGGCTGCACCATCCCCTTTGTGGTCATCGGCGGGATCAACCTGGGCACCATCGCGGAGGTGGCGCGGCGGGGTGCGCGTTGTTGCGGCGTTGTTTCCGCCATAACCATGGCCGAGGACATCCCCGGCACAATCGCCGCTTTGCGGCAAAGGATGCGTGAGGCCCGTTTATGAGCAATTTGAAAAAAGATGGCGGCAGCGGCCGGGAGGCGTCGAAGCAGGCGTCGGGACAGGCCTCGAAACAGGCCTCGAAACAGGCGTCGAAACAGGCGTCGGGACAGGCTTGGGAACAGGCGTCGGGACAAAAAGGCGGCGGTGAAGGCACTGCCCGGCAGGGGTCGGAGCACCCCGTGATCATGACCATAGCCGGTTCCGATTCCGGGGGCGGTGCGGGCATACAGGCGGATGTAAAGACCATGACCGCCCTGGGCGGCTTTGGCCTATCGGTCATTGCCGCGCTCACGGCCCAGAATGGGGCGGAGGTACGCGGCATCCATGAGGTGCCCGTTGATTTTGTAGCCTTGCAACTGGAGACGGTGCTTGACGGCTTTCCGGTGCAGGCGGCGAAAACGGGCATGCTGGCCTCGGCGGCCATTATTGAAAGCGTTGCGGATATCCTGTCCGCGCCCGGGCGTAAGTGTTGTTTCCCCCTGGTTGTGGACCCGGTGTGCGTGAGCCAGTCCGGGCACCGGCTCCTGCGCGAGGATGCGGAGGAAGCCCTGCGCCGGCGCATGTTGCCGCTGGCGGATTTGCTCACCCCGAACAAGCCCGAGGCCGAGCTGCTGTCTGGGGTGCGGATTACGGGCATGGGCGAGGCGCGAAGGGCCGTGGGCCGGCTTTTTGATTTGGGGGCGCGCGCGGTATTGCTCAAGGGCGGGCATTTTGGGGAGTTTGAAGGCAAGGGGCGCATGACGGACTGGCTCGGCCTGCCGGGTAGCGGGCTGCTTCCCCTTGAGCATCCGCGTGTGGAGACAGGGAACAATCACGGCACGGGCTGCACCCTTTCCTCGGCCATTGCCACTTTTCTCGGTTTCGGCCTGCCCCTTGTCCTGGCTGTGCAAAAGGCTCAGGATTATCTTACCCGCGCCTTGCAAAACAGCTTTTGCCCCGGCATCGGAGCCGGCGCGCCCAACTTTTTGGCGGGGGCCGGAGGGTTTTAGGCCCCCGGAC
>JAJDJN010000286.1 GCA_030267245.1 Desulfovibrio sp. OttesenSCG-928-A18 | reverse complement strand
GGGAACAATCAGCGTCACCGTACCCCAGGGCTTTCCAGGCATATCCTTTTCGGGCAATGCCGTGCCGGACAAGCTCGACAACGAGGCCGGGGAATATTTCGAACTCGCCATCCAGCGGGTACTGGGCAACGAAGCCGTCATCCATCAGGACCTCAATAAGCTGTCCACCAGAATAGTGGACGCGCCCCTGGCGTCCATCGCCCTCGGCGAACAGGGCGAAATCTCTCCCCGCGAGCATTTTTCCGAGAGCGAAAATTCCTTTTCCTTTACCGTCAGCCTGTCCTCGCCCAGCACGGTGGACACCAGGGTGTATCTGGACTGGGGGACTTCGGAACCCGATCTGTTCCGGGACGACTTGCCCAAGTATGTCGATATCCCAGCCGGGCGGACATATCTGACCACAGAGCTTTCGCTCAAAGACAACGCCCTTAGTGCCGGCGACAAGCCGTTTCAGGTCGCCCTCAAGCATGAAAGCGGCGACGCCAACAGCGCCGGCCAGAGCTATCACGTCGATCCGGCCAGGAACAACGCCGGCGGCAGCATAGTGGACGACCCCACAGACTGGGACATGGCATGGGGGGCGGAACCTTTGGCCCACGGCAGCCTGGAAGGACCGCGCGTTATCCTGATCCTCAAGGACGCCGACGCAAATGTGATCAGCGACGCACAGGCGCATCGGATCAAGGAAAACGGCGGCGAGGTGCAATACGAGCTCAAGCTCGTGGACCCTTCCGACCCGGAACAGCCCTACACAGGCGCGCGCGAAGACATCACCGTCAGCCTGAACCTGGGCGGCACGGCCGAAGGCGGCACGGATGTAAAGTTCTTCGAGCTGTCCGGCGGCGCGGCCCAAATCCCGGTCAAGGACGGCTCCATAACTGTCCGGATCCCGGCGGACCAGGACAGCGTGGTCTTCAAGGCCACGGCTCAGGCCGACAAGGACCCTGAAGCCAAATTCGACGACAGCGCCAAGGAGTATGTGCAGGAAAATTTCGTCGTCGCCATCGGCTCCGTCCAGGGCAATGAGGCCTGCTTTGACGAAACGGCAAAAACTGTGACGATCATCGACGTCCCCACGGTCAGCATCGCCGCCTCGGCAACGCATTATTCCGAGAGCCCGCCGGACGGACAGACGCACAATGAGATGGAGTTCACCATCAGCCTGAGCTCCCCGGCGCCGGAAGACATAAAAATTTACCTTGACTGGGGCGGCCCGGCAAAGGACGCCGCCACTCTGGACGCGGACTACATATTGCCCCGGGAATATCCCGGTTATGTGCTGATAGCCGGGGGCGAAACCGGCGCCACCCTGCGGGTGCCGATCATTGACGACGACTCGACCGAAAACAATGAAAAGCTCACTGTTTCCATCAAGCCTGAAAACGATGCGGACAAGGTGGACAACAACTACCACGTCAGCACTTCCAGGGGCAGCGCGGACGTGGTCATTGTGGACGATAGCAAGGCCTGGCCCGCTGACGGCGGCCCATGCCCGCTCCAGCACAAGGCCGGCACGGAAGAGGAGCGTCTTGAAGGGCCTGTGGTGCGTTTTCTGCTCTGTGACGAAAACGGGAGCATCATTGACGGCGCGCAGCACGCCATCCCCGAGGAGCGGGGCAAGGTATTTTTCCGCCCGGTGCTGTACGGCCAGGACGGCGCCCCGCTTGACAGCGCGCCGGCAGAGGACATCACGGTCAGCTTCACCGTCCGCCCCATGGCCGGCGCAAGGCTGGCCCTGGAAAGCGGCGCGTCCAACGGGGATGATTTTCGCTTCAATTTCCCCAACAGCCACTATGGCGTCACCACTAAAACAACCCCTTCCGGGGAGACTTACTACGAGCTGTCCCTGACCATTGTTGCCGCGGATTACGCCAATGCCGCCGAATATATATTCAACGGCATCACCGTGCCGGATTCGGATCTGAACGAAGCCGGCGAGGGCTTTCGCATCTCGGTGCTGGAAACTGCCGGGCATGAGGCCTTGCCCGGCGCGGATCTTGGCGTATCTTTTCTGGACGCGCCGGTTATTTCCGTCAGCTCCGCGCAGGCGGGCTATGCGGAAAGCGGCGGCCCGATGGAGTTTACCATTGCCGCCAGCCACGCGCCCCGCGCCGACACCGTGGTCTGGCTGAAACTCGGCGGAGCGGGCGGCAACAACAAGGACCTTGATCTGTCCAGGCCCAACGGCTTTGAGCTGGTAGAGGATGGCGGCGAGATCTACATCAAGGTCACGCTTTCGCCCGATACCCCTTCTGTAACCATTGCCCTGCCCATCAATGACGACGCCCTCTCTCCGGGCGTGGACGGCGACCCGCGCGAAGCGAACCCCGAAGCGGTGGAACTGACCCTGGTCAGCCCGGGCGGCTCCACCCCCGTTGCCTACCCCGCCTATGCCATCGACCC
>JAJDJN010000285.1 GCA_030267245.1 Desulfovibrio sp. OttesenSCG-928-A18 | reverse complement strand
ACAATGTAAAAATAGCGCGCATGCTGGAGTTAATGCAATAATCAGGTTAACCCGCAGGTTCTGCCATTGGCGCCGCGAGTGCCGACAAGACCAATCGCGGGTACGAGGGGCCGCTGTCCTTGTGCCCGCAATTCTTCCTGCGGGTCCGCGCCGGGGGGAAACAACAGTTGGCGCTCTGGGCCGGAAGCAACTCCGACGCGAAAACAACACCAGAGGGACTTGTTCTTTGGGTCGGTATTCGGGTATCAAGCTGCTTTGAACCAACACCGCAACACCCGGAAACCACATGCCCGCACCAGAATCAATGCCCGGGCGGCTGCTCCGCTTTCTGGCCCTGCGCCCCGGATACCCCTGGAAAAAAGCCCTGCTCATCCTTGCTCCGCTGCTGCTGCTCATGCTCACGGCCGGGCTCGCCCTCAGCTTCTGGGGCGATACCGTCCGCCTCTGGCACGAAAACATACGCCAAAGCTACCCGAAGCTCACGGCAGTGCTGCAGTTCTGCTCCGATGTGCTGCCCAGCACCGTCTTTGCCCTGTATATCCCGCTCCTGCTCAGAGCCATGGCCAAACACAAGACGGAAGAAAAACACTTTGTCCTGCGCTTCACACTGGGAGCGCTCTTTTTCGCCATGCTTCTCAACCAGGGCCTCAAAGCGCTCTTCGGCATGCCCCGGCCAGGATTTCCCATGCCGCCGCAACCTTTTTTGTTCGAGCACAGCTATACGTCCTTTCCGTCCGGGCACACCATATCCATTGTTACATCCACCCTGCCCATCGCCCTGTGGACCAGATTCAGGCAAAGCCCGGCCCTGGCCGCCCTGCTCATCGCCCTGGTCGGCTACTCCAGAATCTGGCTCGGCCGGCACCACCCCGTGGACGTACTGGCCGGCATGCTCGTCGGCCTTGCGGCCTCGCGCTGGATCTTCACGCCGCGCAATGAATAGCCAGTACAAATTGACCTTGCGTATGTTCAATACGCCCTGGCCCATTTTTTCCAGCGTGTCTTGCCAGGAGATAAAATTCGGCTTGTCGCGGACAGAATTTATTCCGAAACAGCCCCAGGCGCCGCATCCAGATTATTCGCGGGACGGTCCCTCTGCCCCTTCCCCACCGGGACAAAAAATTATATACTTTGCCCCGCTTGTGCATCATGTTGCGCCAGTTAACCTATAGTTTGTGTTTTCATGCGGACAAATGTGGTGTACCGCGCCATGACCAGGAACTGTTTTTGACCATGACCAGCAGCCGCCCCGCCAATTCGGGCGGTTCGTCTGCGTCTTATTCAGATCGAGGTACACGGTATGAAACGATTCCTCTCCCTCCTCTGCTTCGTCCTATTCCTCGCCGCCGCCGGCTGGAAGGGCTACAGCCTCCTCGGCAACACGCAGACGAGCTCTTCTTCCTCCTCCTGGACCACCATCAGCGACGCACAGCCCATGCCGGGCGCGGTCATGGAAATAACCAACAAGGGCATCCGCATGGTCAGCCCCGTGGCTTCACGGGTAAACCAGGTCATCGAATGGAGCGCCATCATCCTCTGTCTGCTCGCGGGCATCGCCCTGCGCGCCGACAGCAAACGGGCCAGGGAATAAGCAGCGAAGCGCTACCCGCCGGCCCGGCCGCCAGGCAAGCGCCCTCCAGCATCTGCTTGTGCCGGGCAGGGGGCGCCATGCCCTGCGGGGATTGCAGGGGGCCTGGCCCATGGCCGAGGATTAGAGCAAATGCTCTAGCGAAGGAGCTTGAGCCCGCTCGCCGGAGGCAAACAGCGATGCTGTAGCCGGGCTGTCGTGGGCCTTTTTGTTATGCAAAAAAAACAGCGCCGCCATATGCATATGGCAGCGCTGTTTTTTTTGCGGCCCCCGGTCCGGGGGCATACGGCTGTTCTTGTATTCTTACTTCACTTCAACTTCAGCGCCAGCTTCAAGAAGCTGCTTCTTGGCATCTTCGGCCTTGTCCTTGGCCACGGCTTCGAGCACGGTAGAGGGGGCGCCGTCAACCTTGTCCTTGGCTTCTTTGAGGCCAAGGCCGGTCAGGGCGCGCACGACCTTGATCACCGCAATCTTGTTTGCGCCGGCACCTTTGAGCACCACGTCAAACTCGGTCTTTTCCTCTTCAGCCGGGGCGGCGGCGCCGGCCACGGGCATGGCCATCACGGCGGCAGCGGGCGCGGCGGCGGAAACGCCGAACTTTTCTTCCAGTTCCTTGATGAACTCGGAAAGTTCAAGCACTGTCATGTTGGCAATGAAGTCAACAACTTGTTCTTTGGTCACAGACATGGATACTCTCCTTCAGTGGTTCTCTGGCGGGTCTACGCGGCCTTTTTTTCTTCAATGGCCTTGAGTGCGTAGAGCATACCGCGAATGATGTTGGCGAAAAGCGACACGAAATTGGTAGGCACAGCATTCATGGT
>JAJDJN010000284.1 GCA_030267245.1 Desulfovibrio sp. OttesenSCG-928-A18 | reverse complement strand
GTCAACCGGCTTGCGTCAGCAGCGCTCTGGCCCTGGCTTCAAGTTCATGCTGCGGCAGTTCAAGTCCGGTCCAGAGGCGAAACTGGCAGCCGGCCTGGGCCGCAAAAAACTCCAGTCCGCCGAGGCAGGCGAGCCCGTGCGCGGCGGCCTCCCGCAAGAATGGCGTATCTTCCGGAGTGTACACCAAATCATAGGCGAGCGGAAGACGCCCCTTGGCGGCGTTTCGGGCTGCGCTCCGGGCAAGGAGTCGCCACAATTCTTCGTTCATGGGGCTTTTGCCCGCCTGCGCGCCGCTCATGCCCAGGGGGGTGGCATTGACAAGAAGTTCGGGAGAAAAATGGCGCAGCAGTTGGTCCAGTTCGGACCAGGCAACGAGAGTGCAGGAAAAATCGTCGGCCAGAGCGGCGGCCTTGCCCGGATCACGCGCGGCCACGTACAGCTCCATGCCCGAATCCGGCCCGGGCTGCTCCGGCAGGGAGCTCAGGGCCGCCAGGGCGGCCCGGCAGACTCCGCCGGCTCCGAGCAGCAGCACCCTGCGCGGGAGCGTTTTTTCTGAACCGGCGCGCCGGAGCAGCGGGGCGAGAAAACCGTGCACATCGCTATTATCTCCGACAAGCCGGTCCTGTGCCCGGTATACGGTGTTGACGGCCCCGGCCCTTGCGGCAGTTGCTGTAAGGCTGTCCAGAAAAGGCAGCACCGCCCTTTTGTGCGGAATGGTCACGCTGAGGCCGGCAAGGGGCAGCGAGCGCACGGTCCGGAAAAAGTCCGGCAATTCCTCCGCGTCCTTTTCCCAGGCCAAATAGACGCCGGGGTAGCCGGCGCGGCAAAAGCCCCAATTGTGCAGGGCCGGGCTGATGCTGTGCCCCAGCGGCTTCCCCACGATGCCGTAGAGATATCGCGGGGCTATGCCCTGACCGCTCATACGCCCCTCATATGACTTTGTTCAGCGGATACTCGATGATGCCTTCGGCGCCGGCCGCCACCAGTTGCGGCAGCAGGTCACGTACAGCTCCGGTATCAATGACTATTTCCAGAGAAACCCAGTTTTTGTCCTGCAGATGGGCAACCGTGGGAGAATTCAGGGAGGGCAGGAGGCCGATGATGTGATCGAGCCTGGCTGTGGGGGCGTTCATCTTCAGGCCGACCAGGGATTCGGCGCGCAACGCCCCTTGCAGCAGCATGACGATCTGTTCGATTTTGCGCCGCTTCCAAGGATCATTCCAGGCGGTCCGGTTGGCGATGAACTGGGTATTGGTCACGAGCACTTCGTCAATGACCCGCAGCCCGTGAGCGCTGATCGTGGCGCCGGTTTCCGTGACCTCCACAATGGCGTCCACAAGCCCCTGCACCACCTTGGCTTCGGTGGCGCCCCAGGAGTAGCTCACCGTCACCGGGGTGTTGCGTTCGGCAAAATAGCGTCTGGTAAGCCCGAGTATTTCCGTGGCCACGCGTTTTCCGGCCAGATCCTCGGGACGCTGGTAGGGGGAGTCGCCGGCAACCGCCAGCACCCAGCGGGCGGGCCGGTTGCTCATTTTTGAATATACAAGGTCGGCCACAACCTCGACATCGGTTCCGTTTTCCAAAATCCAGTCCTTGCCGGTCAGTCCGGCGTCCAGAACCCCGTCGCCCACATAACCCGGCATCTCTTGCGCCCGGCAAAGGCTGACGGACAGTTCGGCATCGTTCACTTCCGGAAAATAGTTCCGGTGATGCCGCGTGATCTTCCAGCCGGACTTGGCGAACAGGGCGAGGGTGGATTCTTCCAGGGAACCTTTGGGCAATCCCAGCTTGAGGATGGGCTCGGACATTATTTGTAGACCTCCTTGGGGTCGAATATGACAGGGCAGCATTGGTTCATGGCCCCGTCTTTCAGTTCGCGGTAAAAGCAGCTTCTGTACCCGGTATGGCAGGCGGCGCCGCCCTGCTGCTCCACCAGCAGCAAAAGGGCGTCGCTGTCGCAGTCAAGGCGCATGGCCCGGACCTTCTGCACATGCCCGGAGCTGTCCCCCTTGTGCCAGAGGCTTTTACGGCTGCGGCTCCAGTAGTGCGCCTCGCCGCTTTCCAGGGTCTTTAAAAAAGCTTCCTCGTTCATATAGGCGAGCATGAGCACTTCGCCGCTCTGAGCGCACTGCGCGATAACAGGCACCAGACCGTCACATTTGACAAAGTCCGGATAAAACGAAGGGATGGTGCTGGACATGGAATTCTTTCTCCCGACAAAATATGGCATTTTCAGGATGCCGACGCCCGGTTGCGGACAGTGAGCCTGCGGCCGCCACCGGGAAAGCGTTTTCCTGTGTCTTAGAGCAGTTCACCTTTGAAATGCTCCAGATTCAGGCATACGGCATCCAAAAGCTGCTTTGCTCCGGCCCTTTTGACCGCAGGCAACGCAATACGCAAGAAGGAAAGAGAAAACAATGCTGCTTT
>JAJDJN010000283.1 GCA_030267245.1 Desulfovibrio sp. OttesenSCG-928-A18 | reverse complement strand
TCATCATTATCCGAGGGGAAAGCCCTTTTACACGGGAAGGAGTTTTTTTGAAAGAGCTTGCGCGAGATGTGATTCAGCAAGCTCTGGAAGCCGGGATGGAAGCCGCTCCCGGCACTGGCAAGGAAGAGCGCACAGACGAACCCGGATTTTGCGCCAAGCGCAAAATCCGGGTTGGAACAGGGCTCATCCCCTGCGAAGTTTATATATGTTTTGATTCAATCGCTCCGCCCGGAACTCGCCTCTCTTGCAAGATTGTTTATGGTGTTAACAGCCCCTACAAGACGTTTTTGCCGTGTTTGTCGCGCATTTCAGCGACAGCGGCGCTGAGTTTTTCGCCGTCCATGACCATTTCCATCATGGCAACCTGTTCTTCCCAGGCCGCAGGGTCGGCCTCGGCCTTCAGGAGCGGGTCCAGAATATGATATACGGGGAGTCCCAACGAGACTCCGGCCAATGGTCCTGCAAAGGTGGGATCGCCAGCGGTAACTGTTTCCGCATAAATTCCCGCGCCTTCCGCATCCGCGGCGCCCAGTACAACGATGAGGTCTTCAGCCTTGTACTTTTCAGCCGCGTCCTTGATGCGTTGCTGATTTTGCAGGTCCATGGCGCCTGCCGCCGTTCAGACAAAGCATTCGGTGGCCGCAAAGGCCACTTCGGCTCCGCTGCCGGCAAAGACGCTTTCCATGGCCGGGCTGGGAATTCCGTCCCGCTCGCCCATGAAAATAAGCTTTTTACCGGAAAGCTTGCCCATACCAGTTCCTCCTCGATATTTACAGATTACTACTACAGCCTCGGGCTCTGATGCCGCCGGCATCAGGCGCCCAGAGCGTCCGCCCCGGCCTTTATGGCCTCAAGGGTCACGTCATCGCCGGTGAGCCGCCCAACGATCTCGCCGCCCTTGTAAAACAGAAAGGTCGGTACGCTCATGACCTTCAGGGCGATGCACAAACGGCGGTTGCCGGACACATTGACCTTGGCGAACTTCACTTTGCCGGCATAGTTTTCAGCCAGCTTCTCCACATCCGGCATCAGGGCCAGACAAGGGCCGCACTGCGGTCCCCAGAAGTCAAGCACCACCGGCTGCGCGCTCTTTTCCACTTCCTGTTCAAAGCTGTCCTTGTCTATTTCCAGCATGCCAAACTCCCATTGTTGATGTTCTGTTTTATATAAAGCCGGCGCGGCTTAAGAAACGGGCGGCCTCATCACGAAGCTTCATCTGCACCCGGATGACGGGGCCGGTGCAGCCCATGGCTGTTTCCGCGTAAATATTCTCCTTCCACAGGGTATGCAGGGCGTTTTCCATATCGAGCACGTCCACGCCCGTTATTTCCGCATCCACCGGCACCACATCGGGCATGGGGATTTCCTCCACAACCGCCGTCTTGGGCTTCATGTCTTCCAGAACCTGCTCGAAACCGGCCGCGTAGGCGGCGGACAGTTCCGCCGCCGCCAGTTCCGGCAGCCTGCCCTTGGCGACCCTGGCGGTGAGGGAAATGGCATTGGCAATGACCGGAGCCCCGGAAGCGCGGGACACAATGGAAACGATGCGCTTCCAGCCCTCGCCCACGGAAGGCCCGTAGCCCCAGCCCATACTTTCGTATTTTCCGTCCGTTGTGTAGGTGGAGAATACCTTGAGCAGAGCGTTGCCCGTGAGGGTGTCGCAGACCAGCACATCCACCGCCCCGGACACGATATCGTTGCCGCGCAGGAGCGAACCGCCCTCCTTGCGCCGGCTGCCGCCGAGCGAGACCCGATAGCCGTTGTCCCGCAAACGTTTGAACGAGCGCAGGGCCACCCCGGCCCCATCCAGGTTGAGGAAGGCCAGTTCCGGGTATTCAATGCCGCTGGCCCTGGCCACGGCAATGCCGTAAATGGCGTTGCGCAGCAGGGCCTCGGTGCGCGAGGCCGCAGTGGAACCGGTGCAGGAGGCCACGAACATGGGCTTGCCGTGTCCCGGGGTCATGATCCGCCCGACAGTGGCCACGCCGATGGGAAAAGGATAATGCATGGCCACAATGCCGGCCACGAGCTTTTCATCCATGGCCTGCTGCAGGGTGTTGATGATATCCGCTTCGCAGTCCGGGGTATCCAGCCACTCGAGCGAATCGTCCACAATCGCCGGCTTGGGCCCGATAAAAACCACCCGGATATGTGGGAACTCCCGCTGGGCCAGCATCCCGCCGGCAATGATCTCGGCTTCGCCAAGTTCGTTTCCCCAGGCCATGAGCCCGACCCGGACCGTGGGGCCGCCCTGCCGGGCCGTGTCCACAATGCGCTTCAGGGCGTCGGCGACAAGCTTTCTTTTGGATTCATCCATGGCTCACTCCTTGAGCTTTGTCGCCAGATCTCCCAGCACATCCAGGATGACGCTTTCCACCTCCTGCCTGGTTACGGCCTGGGCTATGGAGGCGGGCTGCGCCTTTTCCAGCAGAAAGGAGGCCCCGTCC
>JAJDJN010000282.1 GCA_030267245.1 Desulfovibrio sp. OttesenSCG-928-A18 | reverse complement strand
GGTCTTGACAAGCCTTGCCAATGAGTTTTCTTGCCAGACGGTATAAAACAAAATGGAAACTTCGGGAAGCACTGATTAAATGAACTACGGAAACGTTGAGTCTTTTCGTTTGGCAAGGCGCGAGTCCCTTTTCGAAGAGGGGCTGGACTCTTTCGTCCTGCCCCCTCTTCGAAAAAGGCGAGCAACGCAGTCCAAACGGAGTAAATCAGCGTTTCCTTAATGCTCACCATATGATCGCCAACAGCTTAATTTTCCCGTATAGTCCCCTCACCCAAGGGGAAACCCCATGAAGCAGACCAGCGTTACCGCGATGGAATAATGGAACCCATTGCACAGCGAATATAAGCTGATATATTATATTCCTGCATCACAGTGATATATATGTCTTCAGTGAATTCTTTGGATAAACCTGATGGGCAAAGCACCCTTGGGTATCTTGCAATTTCCAGACTACCTGGGCGTGTCGCAGAAATTTTCTTTTTTTCGGCACGATTCGTTTGTCCTTTTGCCAGACTGGAGGCCTTATGAGCACTCACCCGGACAGTATAGCAATCCACCATATCGGCGGTAGGGGCGGCACTTTCTTTTTATCCGACCTGACAGCCTTTCGTGAAGATTTTCAGGTCTACCTCTATGACGCGGATGCCGCATGCCTGGATGATCTTGAAAACGCGCCAAACATGCATGTGCTGCCGTATTGTGTTGGCGAGTGCGATGCGCAAAGCGATTTCCACATATATTATGAACAGACCAACTCGTCACGTCGCCATTTACACCCTGATTACCAGGAATGGTGGAGCGGTATCGACTATTGCGACATTCCGCTTGGGCAGGCATCGCAGCCTGTGAGTACACAAAGTCTGCCGATGCGCTGCCTGGATTCCATCCTGCATGAGCGCCCGGAAGTTCGCCCTCCCGACGTTCTTTCCATTGATGCGGAGAGCACCGGCGTTGAAATTGTTGAAGGCGCGGCCCAATGCATTGAAAAAAACGTTGTCTGCATCGTGTGCGAAATTGAATTCATGCAGTGGAGACAGGGGCAGAAATACCTCCCCGAACTTTTGCGCCTGCTTGCAAAGGACTTTCATTTTGCCGGCTACATCAGGCAGGATACGGAAATCAGCCCATTCAGGGCGCCGCTGGGCTTCAGGGGCAAGGAATTTCCCGCCGCCAATGACGCTTTGTTCCTGCGCAAAAAACAGAGCGCGCCCGATTTGCTCAAACTGGCCTTTATCGCCTTTGCCACCGGATTTACAGAATATGGCTTTCACTGCCTGCAAGGTGCCGAACTGGACGAACGCATGGCCCTGTGCGGCGACGGCAGATACACGTATATGACTTTTCTGCGGCAGTTGCTGAATGTGTTCAACGCTTCGGAGCACGTGCACAGGCTCTCTTTCATGGACCTGAATCCGACTTTTGAAGACAGCAGATGCAGGCGAAGCAGGACCACCCCACCGGCGCATATCGCCCCCATGCGCTCGGCAATGGAACGCAAACAACTGCGCATGGCAGCGCAACGCTGCACGGAATTCGAGCAGGTCTTTTATGCATACGGATTGCCGCACATAGCCCGGCTCATTGAAGATAGGCGGCGGACCAAAGAGTACTACTTGTGAGCGGTCGAATCCACCAGGGCCTGAGTTGCGGATCTAGGCGTACCTACAGATACACGGAGCGTATTTTAAGAAAACACGGATTATGGTCTTTTTGCCCTCTGTCCGCGTCGGGCTCGTCCCGGGCGAAGCTCATGTATGTATTGATACACCTCGCTTCGCCCGGAACTCGCCTTCCTTGCCGGAGTATATAAATCCTCATTAATCGCGATTCCTTAATGTTGCTCGATCCGTACTCCCCGGATCCATAAATTATAGGCTACCGCCTCCTTGTACAGCGCGACAACTGTTTTTGGATAATATTGCTCAACAATGGCCTGCGTCTGCATGAGCACTCGTGGGGGCGGAAGCGAATTCCAGTTCAAGTGCAGCATGTTCACCAGATGAACCGCATTTTGCAACACCGTTTCCTTATCTATGGTTACGGCCCCGCAGTTTGGCACCTCAGCATCAGAGCAATACTTTTTGTCGGACCATAGCGCATAAAACAACAAAGGAGTGCAGGCCCCGCGTAAGGGATGATCTTTGGTTCTATCCGGATCATTTCGCCTGTACAGTATGGGAAGGCTTATATCATGCAGGATCAGTTCGGCCTTCTCCGTCAAAAAAGGCAGCAAGGCGAAAAAGCTGAGCAGTTCTCCGGGAAGAGAGTGGCTTGTATCCAGGATGGCGAAATCAATGCCCGCGCCTATGGTGGCAATGCAATCCGAAATGTCCTTTCCGGGAAGTTTGTGCCAGCGAGGATGCGTACCTTCAATATAATGCGCGTCGGCGATGTAACCGACAGCCTTGCTTTTGTCCAGATAATACTCGGTCGCGATGTCCACAGAGTATAG
>JAJDJN010000281.1 GCA_030267245.1 Desulfovibrio sp. OttesenSCG-928-A18 | reverse complement strand
CTGCAAGTTCCGGATTAAACGAACAGGAGGATCCTATGGATATTTGGGGCTGGGTTGAAAAGCTGACCGAAGAACTGGAAGAGTCCGGGCAGGATCGGGTCGCCTCCTTGTTCTACCGCATTGTGGACCTCATCTGCGACAATGAAATCGCGCAGGTGGAAGCTCTGCTGCCCGAGGCCCTGGCCGCCGCAAAGGCCATGGAGAACCCCTGGGCCGAGGTTTTTTTCCGGCATCAGGAGATGCGTTTGCGTCTCGGGCTCAGGGGTGAGGGTGAATCCGCCCTGCCTTCGGTGGTCGATTTGCTGGAATTCGCCCATAGCGACGCCTGCGAAGGCTGCCCCCAGGCCGTCTGCACCACGCAGGACATTTCTTCCTGCTACGCGAACATGGACGCCCTTGGCTGGGCCGAGGAGCGCAAGGCCGTGTGTATGGAGGGCATGAACAAGATTGACCCCAGTTGGGCCTGTTTCAACTGTCTGTCCATAGAGTATTCGGACGCCCTGGCTGATCAGGGCAAGCACGAGGAAGCCCTGGCCTTTTATGAGGACAGCCTGAAAAAGCGCAAGGAGCATGGGGACGAGGAATATGTCTATGATTACCATGTGCGCGTGGACCGCCTGATCCGCATGAGGCGTTTTGCCGATGCCCTTGCGGTGCTGGACCAGGCCGACGCCATGGACGGCAACAAGTACCGGGCCGATTTGCGCATGGATTCCTCACTGTTGCGTTCCCGCGTTCTGGCCGAACTCGGCCGCTATGAGGAGGCGTGGGACATCCTGCCCAACTGGTCCGAGATCATCCCCGGCGATTACCGCCGCTGGCTGGATGCCGCCAGCCTGGTGGCCATGGCCGTGCCCGAGCATAACAGCTGGGGCTTGGGCAGCGCTTTTCAACAGGCTCTGGAGCAGTTCAGCGCTGTGGGCGCGCACCGCCGGATCATGCAGACAGGCGAGCAGGCCGTGCGTCTGGCCATTGCGCGCGGTTCCGTTTCATCCCCGCGTCGCGCCCTGGCCATCATGCGGCGCCATCTGGACAAGCTGCGCGAGCCCCTGGGGGCCGATCTGCTCATAGAGGAACTGGAACGGGCCGCCGCCGCCGTGCCCGCGCTGGCGCTGCCTGTGGCGGCGGACAAGCTGGTGGAGCATATCCGGGAGAGCGATCATTCCAACGCCGAGGAGGGGTTGGACTGGCTGTTCACGGCCATGGAGGAACTGCCCGACGACAGCGAGCTGTTGTTCATGACCTGTTCGGCCCTGTCGGCCATGCGGGCGGGCGAGGAGGTCCGCGAACTGCTCTGGAGCTATATCAGGCGCAACCCCCTTGAGAGTGAAAAGGCCGTGGACGAGTTTATCCGTTATACTCCCCACGACAAGCCGGAGGAACTGGAAGCCCTTGCCGTGTATATTGAGGACCATCTGCCGCACATGGCGGACTGGAGCCGTTTGTATATCGCTTACCGGGCCAACAACCTGGAGGACGTGGCCGAACATGCCGCGCGGTTTTTGGAAAAAATGCCCGAAAAAATTGGCGCGCGCCTGATCTGGGCCAATGCGGCCATGGCGAACAAGGACTTTGCCACCGCCGCGCGTCTGCGGGCGGAAGTGGTTGAGCTTGAAGCCGGGCGTGAGGGTGGCGACCCCAACTACTACCGTTGGGATCTGCTGGTGTCCGCCACCTGCATGCGGGACTGGAAGCTGGTGCGCGACACCTGCATCGCCATGGATTTTGATGTGGAGCCGGGGGATGAGCCCATTGACGATCCCGGCCAGTATGTGCGCATACGCTACCAGGAGGACGGTGACTGGCACACGGCCTATGCCCGGCGCAATGGTCCCGTGACCGCGCGTATCACCACCTGCAACTGGCCAAGGCAGATTCAGCGCCTCAATGACTGGGTGGTCTTTGACCCGGCCCCTTTGGAGTCGGAGCCCGAGAACGAGGAAGAGCGGCAGCATTTCTGCACCCCCTATTATCTGGAGCATATTCTGGAAAAGGGCAACTGCGTCAGCTATTTTGCCGACGGCTTCTTCCCCGGTGACGAGGAATGGAAGCGCTTTGCGGAGGCTCTGGAAGGGCGCGGCGTGGTTGTAGACATCCGCAGCAACGACGATTACAGCATCGTCGACCCTGATGCTCCGGAGGAAGAGGAGACCGCCGGGACGGCCGCTTCCGCCCCTGAGGCGCCGGAGCGGGAAAGGGACGCGGCCGGGGGCGATGAAGGCGCTGAGGGTGACGAGGGTGACGAAGGTGACGAAGGCTCCGGCATCCCGGCCGGCCGCTTGCCCGGCATCTATTTCCTTCTTGGCGTACCCGCGAGTTTTTCTCCGACCGAACTTGACGCCATCTTGAGCGAGGAAACAAAGGCCTGGGCGCATCCCCTGGCCTGGGCCGCCCTGGCCGAGGCCGCCGGCAAGCCTGTGGAGCGGCACAAGGCCATCATGGAAAAGTACGATTTGTAGATATAT
>JAJDJN010000280.1 GCA_030267245.1 Desulfovibrio sp. OttesenSCG-928-A18 | reverse complement strand
CCGCCATGCTTTGCCGAAAAAAGCCGCAGTTCCCCGTTCCTGATGTCGTAGCAGCCCTTGAAAGAAGCTCCCATGCCTATGGGCCAGGTCAGGGGAGTACACTCGATGCCGAGGTGCGCCTCGATATCGGCCATAAGATCCAGGGGCGGCAAGCCTTCACGATCCAGCTTGTTGATGAAGGTCATGATGGGCGTATTGCGCATGCGGCAGACATCCATGAGCTTTTTTGTCTGCACCTCCACCCCTTTGGCCGAGTCGATAACCAGAAGGGCGGAGTCCACGGCGGTCAGCACACGGTAGGTGTCTTCAGAAAAGTCCTGGTGCCCGGGGGTATCAAGGAGGTTGATCTCATAATCGCCGTAACGGAACTTCATCACGGAGGTGGTGACCGATATTCCCCGTTCCTTTTCCATGGCCATCCAGTCCGAGGTGGCATGCCGGGCGGCTTTTCGGGCTTTGACCGTGCCGGCAAGCTGAATGGCGCCGCCAAAAAGCAGCAGTTTCTCCGTAAGCGTGGTTTTGCCGGCATCAGGATGGCTGATGATCCCGAAGGTCCGGCGACGCGCTATCTCCCGCGCAAGTTCCGAGGCAGTGGACATCTAAGTTCCTTGAAAAGTTCAATTGGCGATTTTCGTCATACCGTGGCAGGGCAGGGCGCTGGCGCCCAGGGGACAGGGCTGACTCAGGAGTCAACGTATAAATAGCGTTTGATTTTATGCGTGGCGGTCTTCTCAAAAGGTTCCACCTGCTCGATGATGCGGTGGATGCGGGCGAAGCTGGATACCTTGCCGTTCACCTGGCTGCGCATTTCTTCCAGCAGAGCGGCGCGTTTTTCCTGCATTTCCTTTTCCCCCAGGCCGGCCAACTGCTCATCGACCTTTTCCATGTCCAGGTGCACTCTGGCAGCCAGTTTTCCTTCATGCTGGTAAACAAGCACCTCCAGCACATAGGGGGACCCAAAGAAAAATGATTCCACCTCCTCGGGGTAGATATTCTCGCCGCTGGGTCCGAGAATCAGGTTTTTACACCGGCCCTTGATATACACATAGCCCCCGCGGTCAATGCTCCCCAGATCCCCGGTGCGCAGCCAGTGGTCCGAACTGAAGGCCTCTTCAGATATTTCGGGCATCTTGTAATAGCCCTGCATGATGTTGGGGCCGTATGCCTCGATCTCGCCCTCACCGGACAGCGGGTTTATGTCGCCTATGCGCAGGGTGACCCCGGGGATGGCCGGGCCAGAACTGTACATGCGCGTCTTGCCAGGAGCCGCCCCGGAAAGAAGGGGGGAGGCCTCGGTCAGCCCGTAGCCCACGGTATAGGGAAAGCGCGCCTCATCCAGAAAGCGTTCTGCGTCGGCGGCCATGGGCGCGCCGCCAATGGCCAGCAGACGCAGCTTTCCGCCAAAGGTTGACAGCAGTTTTTTTCCGGCCATGCGGTGCATCAGCTTGCGCGTGGGCCCGATACGGTAAAAAAAACGGGAAAAAAAGTTGCCCGTCAGCTTGGGCAGCACGTTCACCTTGAATATCTTTTCAATCACCAGCGGCACCGAGAGCATCACCGTGGGCCGCACCCGGGCAAGGGCGGGCAGCAGCACGCGCCCGGTGGGGGGTTTATCCAGGTAATGCACATGCACCCCGTGCAGGGCAGGCAGCACCAGGCCCAGAGTACATTCAAAAGTGTGCGGCAAGGGCAGAATGGACAGCATGCGGTCATATTCGTCCACGTGCACAATGTGGCGGACAGCCGAAGCATTGGCCACAATATTTCTGTGGCTCAGCATGACCCCCTTGGAGTGCCCGGTGGTGCCGGAAGTATAGATGATGGCGGCCAGGTCATCCTCTGCCGGCTCGCGCGGGATGCGTTGAGCCAGGCGCATGGCCTTGTCGCGCCACTTGCGAAACTCCCGCAGTCCCTTGCTCTTGATCTCGAGCCACATGTCCCGGGTCATGCCCTGGCTGATGGGCGAGAAGCTTTCGATGCTGATGAAAAGCGGGGTAGGGTCGAACACCGCGTCAGCGATTTTGGGAAAGAGCTTTTCCGAGACAAAAACCGCCTTGGCCCCGGAATGCCGGATGATGTGCGCCACCGCGTCCGCGTGAAACTCGGTCAGGATGGGCACCGCCACCGCCCCCATGCCGGTGATGGCGAAATAGGCCATGCCCCAGTGCGGCGAATTCTCGGACAAGATGGCCACGGTATCGCCAAAGCCTATGCCCTGCTCCACAAGCCAGTCGGAAAGCCCCGACGCGGACTCGTGCAGTTCCCGGTAAGTCAGGGGCGTCTCGTCCCCGATGCTGGACAGCGCCGGCCTGTCCGCAAAATGGGCCAGACTGTAGTCGAGCACGTGGCGCAAGGTCTGCGCCGGCAAAATGGGTTCCGTCATTTAGTCCTCATAATCGGGTTCCTGTATGCGCCTGGCATTGGCAGAATCGCCACGCCCGCCGGGTGCGCACGCGGGAGGCATGGCACGGCAAAACGGACTCCGCGGGCAGAAGC
>JAJDJN010000028.1 GCA_030267245.1 Desulfovibrio sp. OttesenSCG-928-A18 | reverse complement strand
CGTCCAACAAGGCCAATCGCGGGTGCAGGGGGCCGCGGCCCCCTGCTGGGGGAGTCTGAGGGGGCAAAGCCCCCTCAGCTCATTTAAAGCATAGCCGTCCCTGGGCCTACCAGTTGGCGCTACGGTAGATCCGGCCGTTGCGGTCGGCCACCAGGCAGGCGGCGTTGTTTTCCTGCGCCAGGCGCAGGGCCATGCCCGGGGGCACAAGGGAGAGGGCGGTGGCCAGGGCGTCGGCTGTCATGGCGTTTTGCGCGCGCACGGTCACACTGCCGACTTCCGCGCTTTTGCCGGTCTGGTGGCTGAGCAGGTGGTTGCGCGAACCCGTTGTGTTGTAGGCCTGTTCGTAGGTTCCCGATGTGGCGATGCCGCCGCTGCCCACGTTCACGGTAGTGATCAGGGCATTATTGGGCAGCGAGTGATCGGGGTGGCGGATGCCCACGTTCCAGGGCCGCATGCCCTCGGCCTGTCCGCTGACGCGGATATCTCCCCCGGCGTTCACCATGTGGCGGCTCAGGCCCGAGTCATGCAGCGAGGCTGAGGCCGCGTCGGCGATAAAGCCTTTGGCGATGCCGTCCAGGGTGAGTTTCGCGCCGGCGCGTTCCAGGCGCACCCTGCCGCCGTCAACCCTGAAGGCGCCGGGCGCGGACAGGGCCAGCGCCTCTTTGAAGCCCTTGTCCTCCCAGGAAAGGAGCGCTCCCCTTGCCGAAGCTGCGGCCAGGTAGTCCACGGCCGGAGTAATGCCGGGGTTGAAGGCATTGGCGGTCAACAGAGCGGTTTTTTCGCTTGCCCGCAGCACCTGGGCCAGTTCGGCGGGGAGATCGGACAAAGAACCCTGGGCGTTGAGCAGACTCAGGGCGCTGTTCGGATTCCTGCGATCAAAGACGGCGATAAGCCGCTCCATCACCGCAAAGGCCGCGGCAAAGGCCGCCTCGGCTTTTGCCTTGTCCGCGCTGACGGCTGTCAGGGTGACAAAGGTGCCCATGAGCAGGCGGGTCTGTTGTTCCGTGTGCTCGCCGCCCGTGTTGGGGCCCGCCTGGGCGAGGCCGGGCACAAGCAGCGGGCCGCTCAGGCTCGAGAGCGCCAGCAGCGCGCCGGTGGCGCCGGCCAGCCGCAGGAAGTTTCTGCGGTCCATGTTCGAGGGCGCGGAGCCGCTCTTGCGGGCAGGCCTGTGTGTTGCGCTTGTTTTATTGCTCATGATTTGGCCTCCTCGGCCGCCGTGGCCGGGCTGGCGCTGGTGTCCGCGCCCGCGTTGGAGTCGGCGGAGCACGGCTGCGCGGGTACTTTCTGGATCTGCAAGGGCTCTGGCCTCGGCGGATCCATGGGGGGTGAAGAGGGCGGCTGCGAAGCCGGCGGATCCGCCAGAGCGGCCTCTTGCACGGCGTTTATGGTCTCTTCCAGCATCGCCGAGGTACCGCGGCTGCGCATGATGCCCCTGGGGCAGGCGGCCACGCAGGCTTCATTGCAGGCGCGTCCGTATTTCAGGCAGGCCAGGTGATCAATTTCGATCCGCCGTTTTTCGTAGGCAATGGCGTCCGCCGGGCAGGCCTTGAGACACTTCAGGCAGTTGATGCAGCCCACATCGCAGACGTCGCTCACGGACTTGAGTTTTTCGCGGGTGGCGCAGTAGTTCATGACCCTTGCCCGGCGCGGTATAAGCTGCGGGATGGAGCGCGGGCAGGCCTTGACGCACTGGCCGCAGCTCACGCATTTGGAGGCGATGATCTCCACCATGCCGTTTTCCATGTACATGGCGTCAAAGGGGCAGGCCCGCATGCAGTCCCCAAGCCCGAGGCAGGCCCAGGTACATTTGTAGGGGCCGCCTTCAAGCAGGGCCGCGCTGGCGCAAGTTGCGGTGCCCACGTACTCGAATTTCTTTTCCACATGCCCTTCTTCACGGCTGCAACGGCGCAGGGAGACCATGGGTTCCCCAGCCTTCACCACCTTGCCGGTCAGTTCGCCGACCTTGGCGGCAACGGCCGCGCCGCCCACGGTGCACATGTTGGCGGGGATGTCAGAGTTGGCAACCACCGCCGCCGCATAGGCCTCACAACCGGCAAAGCCGCAACCGCCGCAGTTGGCCCCTGGCAGATGCTCGGCGATCATTTCGATCAGGGGGTTTTCCTCCACCTTGAGCAGATGGGAGGCAACCGCAAGAATAATGGCCGCCGCCGCGCCTAAGCCGAGAAGAGCGAGAATAGATGTTATGACCATAGTGGCATCCTTACTATATCATACCTTTAAAGGCCATGAAGCTCAGGGACATAAGTCCGGCCATGATCAGCCCCAGCGATGTTCCCTGCAGGCCCCTGGGCACGCGGCAGAGCGCGAAGCGCTCGCGAATGCCGGCCATGAGGATCAGCGCGAGCATAAATCCCATGCTGGCCGCGAAGGAGTAGTAGACCGCAACGCCGAGTCCGTATTCTTCGCGCTGCACAAGGATGGCAAGGCCGAGTACGCAGCAGTTGGTGGTAATGAGCGGCAAAAATATGCCCAGGGATTTGTACAGGGGCGGAATCATTTTTTTCAGGAACATTTCCACAAACTGGACCAGAGCCGCAATCACCAGGATAAAGACGATGGTCTGCAAGTATCCGAGATCATAGGGGTCAAGAAGCTTTTTTTGCACTACCCAGGTTATGGCTGTAGCCAGCACAGCCACAAAGCACACCGCGCTGCCCATGCCGATGGAAACGCTTTTTTCCTTGGAGCAGCCCAGGTAGGGGCACTGACCAAGATATTGGGCAAGAACGATGTTATTGACAAAGACTGCCCCGATGAACATGAGAAAATAATCCATGACAGCCTCGCTTTATTTTTCCGGGTTGCAGCAGGCGCCGCCGCAGCCTGAAGTCAGGTTAACGGGCAGTTCGTCTCCGCGTTTGCGCGCCTGGATGATGGTAATGCAGTTCATCAGCCCCAGCAGCGAGCCAAGGGCGAGAAAGGCTCCGGGCGCTTCAACCATGATCTTGAAAGGCTGAAAACTCTCCCACATGATATACTTGCCAAAGAGCATGCCTGTGCCCAGCATTTCACGCAAAGCACCCACCAGCGTCAGAGCAAGGGTGTAGCCCACGCCTATGCCCAGACCGTCGGCTATGGACAGGTGCACGGGGTTCTTGGCGGCAAAGGCTTCGGCGCGACCAAGTATGATACAGTTGACCACAATTAGCGGCACAAAGATGCCCAATTGCTGGTACAGGGGGTAGGCAAAGGCCTGCATGAGCAGTTCCACGGCCACGACCAGGGTGGCGGAAATGGCGATAAAGCAGACGATGCGCACTTTTTTCGGGATGATCTTGCGTACTGCGGATATGAAGGCGTTGCTGAGCACCAGCACGAATATAACCGCCAGACCCATGCCAAGCCCGTTATCCGCCGACTTGGTCACCGCCAGGGTGGGACAAAGGCCGAGCACGAGCCGGAACGGAGGTATTTCATTCCACAGGCCTTTGGAAAACTCTTTCCACATGGATGCCATGAGCTTTTCTCCTTCTTATTGCCAGGTCTGCAGGATTTGTGCTTTCAAGGCCTGATAGTCCTGGTCGGCAGCTTTTACAGCGCCGATAACCGCGGCGGATGATATGGTGGCGCCGGAAACAGAGTCCACCTTGCCGCCCCTGGCGCTCAGTTCAACCGCCGCGCTTGCGCCGATGAACTGCTTGGTGAATTTCGGCTCGGCAACCTTTGTGCCAAGACCCGGTGTTTCCTTCATCTCGGTGATGCCGATGCCGAGCAGACTGTCGTTGCCCAGATTAAAGCCCACCATCACGTTCACGTCGCCGCCGAAGCCGCCGGCTTTGTTTTCCAGCGCAACGCCGAGCAGCTTGCCGCCTTGTTTGTAAGGGAAGACCATGACCCTGCGCCCGTCCGGCGTGTTAAAGGGCTGGCGTTCGGCAACCGGGTCGTTTTCCGCCGCAGGGTATACCGAGGCAATGGCCGGGCCCTGCACGTAGGTGAGCACCTGCGCTTCAATAAGCGGCGCCGAAGTCTGCTTGAGGTAGGACAGGGCAAAGCCCGAGGCGCTGCATATGGCGGAAAGCACGATGATCATGCTGAGTATTTCACGCATGGCTTATTTCCTCCTTCCATAAGGGGCGGCGCGCACAAGGTCGCACATGGGCGTTACCAGGCTGGCCAGCAGAATCGCAAAGGGGGCGCTGTCCAGATAGATTCCGAAAATACGGATCAGCACGAGCAGGCTGCCTGCGAGCAGTCCGTAAATGCAGATGCCGCCCAGGGCCACGGGTGAGGACGAAGGGTCAGTGGCCAGGAAGAAAGCGGCGAACATGGTGCTGCCGGTAAGCAGATACAGGTGCGGCGGCGGGGTGGTGGCGGGGTTCAGGCCGATTTGCGGCGCCAGATACCAGAAGATGCCGCCCACCAGCAGGACGCTGGCCAGAAAGGCCACCGGGATTTCCCAGCGCACGGCCTTGCGTACGCACATATACAGGCCGCCCAGGAGCACGGCTGCCACCTGCGAACTGCCCAGGCCGCCGAGCTGCTGTCCGAGGAAGAGGCTGAGCTCGCTCCCTTCAGGCAGCGAGGCGTAGCCGAAGAATTTTATTTTCTGCAGCGGTTCCACAAGGGTGGTCTGCAGGGTCATGGCCATGGGGTCCATGAACATGGGCCAGGCAACGGTCATGGCCGCCCAGCCCACAAGGGCCGGACAAAGGGGGTTGCAACCGAGCCCGCCGAAGACCTGCCGCCCGAGAATCACGGAAAAGGCGCTGCCCGTTATCACAAGCCACCAGGGCGCGCCGGCGGGCAACAGGAATGCGAACAGAAGGCCGATGGTCAGCGAAGTGAGGTCGTAAAGCCTGTCCTTGCGGCCCAGGATCTTGTCCCAGAGGTATTCCGCCAGTACCGCCGTGCCGGCTGAAAGAGCCATGACCCTGGCCGCCGGAATGCCGTACATATAAATTGCCATGGCCGCAGCGGGAACAAGAGCGATGATCTTGTCCCGCATCATGCTTGCGATGGTGTAGCCCCGGTGCATGAAGGGGGGAGTATCCACCACGAAGCGCGGTACTATGGGGGTCATTGTGCTTTCTTGCTGTGTCATGCGCTAATCCTCATTGATTGTGATCGGGGACCGATCATCGTGACTGCCTGAGCACATGCTGGAAGGTATGCAGGCCGAGGTGATTCTTGGCCATGCGAAAGTGCTGCTGCATGGGACGGCAGCAGGGGCACACATAGCCGCACATGCCGCATTCAATACAGGTTTCGATAAACTCTTTGCGGCAGGCCTCATATTGATGGAACTCGGCGTAGCGGCTGAGCATGTTCGGCCTCAGGCGCATGGGACAGACGGCGACGCAGGCCCCGCAGTTGATGCAGGGGTTGTCTTCCAGATCCGGCATGCTTCCCTGCTTGACAATGGCCATGGCGTCGTCTTCCTTGCGCACCCCCCGGCGCAGGCCGGAAATGGCCACGCCTCGCATGGGGCCGCCAAGGATGACGGAATCGCCCGGATCGGGCGTGTTGCCCGTGATTTCAAGCAGCGTGGACACGGGCGTTCCCAGCGGCAGGTAGAAGTTCTGCCCGAAAGCCGTGGTCACGGTATGCGTCAGAGGCAGCCCGGTCATGGCCACAAGGCCGAGTTGGAACACCGCGTGCAAGCGCACCAGGGTGACGCGCGAGGTGTCCTCGTTGCCGGTGATGGCCCGGATCAGGGGCCGGGCGAGGCTGATGGGGTATACAGCGGGCACATGGTAGGCGGAGGCGCCCTCCAGAGTCACATTGCTGCCCGAGGGCAGGGCCAGAACAAAGCGCGGGGCGCTGTTCAGGCGCTGGATCATTGCAAGGCCCGCTTCCACTACCGGCAGATAAGAGGCCAGCAGTTCCTGGGTATAGAGCATCCCCGGTTCGGGGTTGATACAGTTGATGATGAACAGGTCGCAGGGCCGGGTGAAGGGCCGTATGCTGATCCCCAGAGTTTTAAGCGTCTGGCCCAGGGCGATGGCGTCCAGGCCGGCAAAGGAGACGGGGCTTACGGGCTCGACCGGCTTTTCCGGCGCTTTGGCCGCTTTGGGGGCCTCGCCCTCGGCCGGTTCGGCCGTCGCCGGAGGCTGGGGCTCGGGCAGGGCTTCGTACTCGACTTCAATGAAGGTGGCCGTCACATCCTTGATCACGCCGTCAAAGGGCGCGTGCATATCCCCGACATTGGGGCTGGAGTGCTGCGCCAGCAGGGTGCCCCCGGCGACGCGCTGGCGCTTTTTGATCGTGGGCAGTTGCACGTGTTCGCCCAGGGGCAGCCGCACAAGAGACACCTTGTCCAGAACCGTGATGGGGTGACGCCCGTCCGGGGAAAGATTGAATCGTTTGTCCATTCGCTTTCTTCCTTATTCGGATTCGCAATCAATACCGCGACAGGGGCGCGCGTATCGCGCCCCGCCGCGCGGGCCTCTCAAAGCCTGCCCGCCCGCTTATTTGGCGTGGCAGGTTTCGCAGGGCCTATCGATAAGCGGGCCTTTTTGCATGGTCTTGTGGCAGCCGCCGCAATTGTTGTGATACGCGTCCATGGCCCCGCTGATCGGGCTGTGGCAGCTCGCGCAGGAGCTGTATTTGCCGTCAAAGCCGCCCTTGGCGACCTTTTGGGCGGTGCTGCCCATGGTATGGCATTGGGCGCAATCGGTGGCCTTGCCGCTAAAGAAGTCGGAGTGACAACTTTCACAGCGGTTGTGGCCGGCCTGCTTGCGGGTGGTGGAGGTCAGGGGGTTGGGCTTTTCAGTGTGACAGTTGGAACACTTCTGCGGTTTGATATTCATGAATTTTCCGGGCTTGTACTCAAAAGCGTCGCCATGGTGGCAGGTTGCGCAGTCGCCCACAAAATCCCAGTGGTCCTGGTGGTTCCATTTGTCGGAAAAGCCGTCAACGCCTGTGGTGTGGTGGCAGGAGGCGCATGCGGCGTCGCCGCCCTTGGCGCGGTAAAGCTCCTGGTGCGACTGGGCGTAACCTTCAATGTCCGCCGTGCCGTGGCAGCTCGCACAGGCCATGACCGAGGGCTCTTTGCCGTCCGCTCCGGCGCCTTTGTCAGGTTGCACTTTCAACTCATGGTGACAGGTGGCGCAGCTGACATCGCCATACGCTCCGCCCGGGGTGCTGTGCGCTTTGTGAGCGAAAACCACCCTGCCGCCGATGTTTTCCATGAGCAAGCGCGTGGGGTTGGCCTCTGTGGACGCGGCCGGCACCAGAAAATATCCGGCTAGGCCCGCCACGGCCAGGATACAGCTGACTATGGCAATGGGAATTGATCGCTTGTTCAAGGCCCCTCCTCCATAAAATAACACATGTGGGTTTTACGAGCGCACGGCCCGCGCATCGCATACACGGGCCGTGGCCGCCTTGTTCGGTCCGCGCAAGCGCTGTCCGGCACGGGAACAGCGGAACGCGTCCGGAAAAAACACAACAGTATTCGCTACGGCCCCATTCCGGGCAAATACGCGCAAGCATGCGCGGCGGGCGCAAAAAAGCATGACGCGTGCAGATCCCGGAGTAAAAAGCAACGCCGCGTCATGCGGCCCGACTGCCCCGGCGGCTCAAGATTAAAAGCGCCGCCGCCCCGCAGGAATGTGAACCATCGAAACTGTATTGTTCCCGAACGTATCGGGTTGCATTTATAAGAGGAAGGAGGTGTCAATCCGCCGCATAATCACCGCTATACGCGGCCATGGCGGCAGTATATGGGAAAGCCGAACTTTTGTTCCGTAGTCTTACAGAGTTACAGACAATTTTCGACTGGTGAGTTACCCATAGTGGGTGTTACAGATTTTTGTCAAACATGTAAAAGTGTACATTGGCAAAATACATTATTCACAATGTTGGAAGGGGGCCGGGAGGAAAACGGAAGGGCTTTTCCTTTTTTCGCACGATGTTACATTATAATTGCATGAAAATTCCGCGTGAGCAGCAGATCACGCAAAATACCCGGGGCTTCGCCGCCCTTTGCGGCATTCACCGCACCAGGGAATTATGGATCGACAATATGGGGGCCAGGGGGCATGATGCACCTTGCGGGGAATGCCGCAATGGGCGGCGACCCGTTGGCCCGGAAGCATTTTGCCCGTGCAATGTCCAGGCTCTGAACCGGCACGGAGGTACTTTTGCAGGCCCGCACCCTTCTTTTTTTCGTCTATGCCGCCATAAGCATGCTCGCCCTGGCCGCCTTCATGCTGCAGTGCAAATACATTGTGCGTTCCTGGAACAAGTGCCGGAATAAGATGAAAGAGCGGCGCAGGGCCCATGAAAAACTGTTGCTTTTGCTCGCTTACCTGACCTTCAACCTCGTCCTGCTGGGCAGCATCCTGCTGGCCGGCGGCGGGGGCCTGTTTCTGGTCTATCACTATGCGCAGGCGGCTCAGGGCGTCATGCCCCCCGGCCCGCACGCGTAAGCTGCCTGGGGCTCCGTCAGGGGCTCTGCCCCGGCCCCCGCCAGGGGCGCTGCCACTGGACTCCGCAAGGGGCATCATGCCCCCTGGCCCCCATATAGTGGTGCCTGTTTGCGGGTGCGTGGGCCATCGGCTCATGCCGGGGCCGAGGGCAAGGGCCCGGTGTCTCGAGTTATTTTCAGTTGCGGCGGAGTCCTGGCGGGTTCATTGTATGAAAATGCGGCCGGCTTGCGGGCCACGGCCTCCGGCGAGACCCTGGCGGATGTATTCGCTCAGGGCCTGGTCCGTGGTCATGTCCATGCGCAGCTTCCGCTTGCCCGCCATGACCGGATAAGCGTCGCCGCCGTCAGCCATAAAAGAGTTGACCGCAATGCTGTATTCCCTGTCCGGGTCCAATGGGCTGCCATCGGACAGGCCGACAAAGAGCACCCGCGCACCCGGCGCGGCCGCGCTGTCCACGCGTACCGTCAGGCCGCTGATCTGGGCGAAACGCCCGTCCGGGTCGGGATAGCGCCCGAAACCGTGTTCCAGCACCTGCTTCAACTCGGCCCCGGTGAGCCGCAGTTCAACCAGCGCATCGGAAAAGGGCAGCGCGGTCAGCACATGGCGCAGGGTCACCTCGCCCTGGGGCAGCGGGGCGCGCAACGCTCCGCCGTTGATTATGGCCGTGTCGGTTCCATAAGCGTGGCGCATGGCGTCTGCGCAAAGGTTGCCCAGATCCGACTCGCCAAGGCGCAGCTCCTTTTTGCCGCCGGAAAAGCTTCTGTCCAGAAATCCGACGATCAGGCCGAGCTCCTTGTCCTGCTCCCGCGTCAGCGCGTCCAGGGCAAGGGACAGTTCCGGGTCGGGCGCGATCAGGCCATACTCCTCCGGCCCTATGAGCCTGCTGCCGATGCCGGTCAGAACATGGCTGTCGCCGTCCAGCACCAGGGTCAACTCACCCAGATAACGGCCGTGCGCCTGCGGGCTGAGCAAGGGCACGGCCCCAGTATAGCCCTCTGGGGCTTCGCCCGCCTCGGACCAGGGAACCGCCCTTGCCGAAGCAGGGGAGCCACGGGTGACGCGCTCATTTAAAAGCACGTGGCTGTGTCCGTCGATGACCGCGTCAATGCCTTCAATGGCGGCAATATCCCTGCTGCGCACAGGCTGGGAGGCAAAGCTGCCGATATGGCTGAGCACGAGCACAAGTTCGCAGCCCGAGGCCTTCAGCCGCCTGGCAGTGGCCCTGGCCCTTTCCACCGGGTCGGCAAAACGCAGGCCCCGAACATTCTCCCGGGCGGTCTGCACGGCGCTTTCCGGCGTGGTCAGGCCGAAAAGGCACAGCTTCACTCCCTGCATGTCAAAAGCCATGTCCGCCGGGAACAGCGGCCTGCCCCCGGCTTCGAAAATATTGGCCGAAAGAAAGGCCATGCCTTGCGGGTCGGCCCCGGCCTCCCTGGCGCGCTCCGCCAGGGCCTGCCGGCCGTGGTCGAACTCGTGGTTGCCCACGGCGGCGGCGCTGTACCCGGCCATGCGCATCAGGCGCACCACGTCTTTGCCCTTGCTCAGATTGGCGTAGGGGGTTCCCTGGAGAAAATCCCCGGCATCCACAAGCAGGGCGCCGGGATGGGCCTTTTTTACAGCCGCGATGCGGGCAAGGCCGATGCGGTTCTCGCCGGGCACGATATGCCCGTGCATGTCCGAGCTGTAAAAAATACGCAGGGTGATGGCCTCGGCCGCCCGGGCCGGCGCGGCAGCGAAAGGGCAGAAGCCCGTGGCCAGGAGAGAGAGGAAGAGCAGGCGCCGCCCCGCCCCGGCAGCAGGCAGGTGACGCAGGATGCGCCAGGCGCCGCCCAGGGCGGCGCGAATTCGCGCGGACAGTTTCATGGCTCTTTCCCTGGAGGACGAAAGTCCTCGTCAAGCAGCGCCCGCATTTGCGCAATGTTCAGCTTATCTGGCGGACTGGGCCAGGATCAGTTCGACCTCGTCCACGGAAAGCCCGGTTGACTTGGCGAGTTGGGCGGAGGAGCGCCCCTTTTTTTTGCCGGTGATGATCAGTTCGCGCAAAAACTGCGGCGAACGGCTCACGGCTTCGGCCTGATCCAGCAGTTCCTGCAACTCGGCCGCGCGGGCTTCAAGGCCGGTGTTCAGGTGCTGCAATTCGCTCTGGCGCACGGCAAAACTCTGCATGAGCTCGCGTTCCAGTTCGGCATTGGAGCGCAGCTTGTCCATGAGGTTCTGCTGCCCTTCGCTCAACTGCACGAGCAGGGTTTCCGACTTTTTCAGACGTACGAAAAAGCGCAGGAGCAGAATAAAAAGAACAAGCTCCGCCAAGCTTAGGAGGATGAGGATCCAGAATTGCATGAAGCCATTATACCTTGATGTTCAAAAGGTTGCCCGCCCATGGGTTGGAACTGGAACCTGGCCCGGCCGGCCCTTCGCGAAGTTCGCCGGATGGCTGTTCCTGGCCCTGCGCGTCCGGGCCGTGGCCCTGTGCTTCCGCGTCCGGCGCTCCTGGTGACGAAGCGCTGAAGCGATCCCCTTGCCCGGGGCCGGTCCTGTCGTCCCCGGCGTTGCCGCTTTCCCGCTCTTTGGAACCGCGCCCGCGCCGCCGGCCGTCCCTGCCCCGGCCTCTACGACCGCCGCCTTCACGTTCCCGGACTTTTTTGCCGTGTTCGGTGTTTTCCAGCCCGGACACGCGCTCGTCCTGCTGCTTGATGGTCTCCAGGGCCAGTTGTCCGGCAAGCTGCTGCTGCACCTGCGGGTGGTTCTGTTCATTCGTCACAAGCTTTTCCACCAGAGTCATCTGAATGACCGGGGTGGGCATGGTGTTGAGCACACTCATGTTGTTCTCCTGCTCATAAAGGGGGCAGCGAGGGGGAAAACCGGAGTTGCCGCTCAGGAGCCTGTGACCAGATACTCCTCAATGTAGAGATCCTGTATCTTGGCGGAAGTTACCTGCTCGTTTATGACGCTGATGATGTCCTGTTTGAGCAGGTAGGTCTGCTCCTTGTCCAAAAGGAAGGCGAGCGGTTTATGACTTAGATAATAATAGACCGCATCGCGTACGGCAATGTTTTTCGCGCGCAGTTCGGCATGGAGCACGGCCTCGCCGGCCGGCACAGCGAAGCGGCAGCGCAAAAAGCGCAGTTCGCCCTCGCTGCCCTGCACAGGGACGATAAAAGGCTCCATGTTGAACAGATAGGCCGGCCCTGGGGGAACCTGCCCCTTGAGCGCGGCGCCGTCCACAACAATGCGCTGCACGGCCGGCGCGGGCGGAGCTTCCTGTTTTGCCGAAAGCAGAAAATTGATGCCCACTGGCGCGATCAGCAGAAGCAGCAGGGCGGCGGCGGTCAGGGCCACGCGCTTTTTGCTGGAAAAAAAAGCCCTGAGCTTGGCCCTGAAGCCCGAAGCCTCGGGCAGGGCGGCTGCTGCTTCAGCTTCCTGCCGCTGGGGCTGCGGCTGGGGCTGCGGCTCGGGCTTTTTCTCTTCTTCTTCCTCCAGAAAGGGCGCGTCATCAAGATCAAGTTCGACCTTGACGCCGGGCACGGCGCTTTCCGCGGCTCCGCCGGAGTTGTGCTCCTGCGTGGCGCTTGCCTGGGGGTCGGGAAGGGTGGATGACATGGCGGCCTACCGGAAAAAAAGGAAATACTGTGGAAAGCGCCGTTTGCCTTTGAAATGCCAGGGCAAGGGCAAGCAAAGCCCGCCGGCGGGCATTTCAGGACAAGGCTTTGAGGACATCCTAGCAGGGCAAGTACACTCTTTCAAAGTGCATTTGCTCCAAAGGCGGCAAAAGCCCGCTCGCGGCGCTTTCACAAAGCGCGGAACCGAAAAGGCCCCTGCCCGCTATCCCAGGGGGCGGCGCCTTTGGCCGCCGGAGGCCGCAACTTGCGCCCGGCGGGCCTCAGGGGAAAATCTTGTCTATTTTCTGCTTCATCACATCAGCCGTGAAAGGCTTGACAATGTAATTGGACACCTTGGCCTGCACGGCCTCAATGATGTTTTCCTGCTGCGCCTCGGCCGTGACCATGAGAAAGGGCAGATCCGAGAACTCTTCGCTGCCCCGCACCTTGCGCAGCAGATCAATGCCGGTCATCTGCGGCATGTTCCAGTCGGAGATGATGAAGTCGATTTTGTCCTTGTTCAGCACATCCCAGGCCGTGGTGCCGTCGTCGGCCTCCACAACGTTGTTCAGGCCGAGTTGACGGAGAATATTTTTGATGATTCGGCGCATGGTGGAAAAATCATCAACAACAAGCACGCGCATGTTGGGATCATAAGGCATGAGACAACTCCTTCATTACAATGACTGCACATCCCCGTGCCGGGCGGAAAATTCCCTGCGCAGGCGGGCAAGGGCCTGCGAATGCAACTGCGAAACCCGACCTTCCGTGATGCCCATCACCTCAGCTGCTTCGCGCATATTCAGCTCATCCGTATAGTACAAGGATAATACCAACTTCTCGCGTGGTGTCAATTGTTCAATAAGTTCAGCCACTCTTTCGATCAGTTCTTGGGAGGCGGCAAGGGTGAAGGGGTTTTCGTCCCCGCCCGTGTCCGCCGGAGACAGGGTTTCCTTGATCATCTCAAGGGAGAGGCAGAACTGGTTGTGCAGCGCTTCCAGACCTTCGCGCACTTCTTTCAGGTTCAGGCCGGTTTCCCGGCACAGGGCCTCTTCGGTCGGGCTTTCGCCCAGATGTTCCAGGCGGTGCACCGCTTCATCCAGGTTGCGCACCCGGCGGCGCAGGGAGCGCGGAAACCAGTCCAGGCGGCGCAATTCATCAAGCATGGCCCCCCGGATCCGGTTTTCCGCATAGGTATCGAATTTGATGCCCATTTGCGGCCGGAATTTGCCAAAGGACTCCATAAGCCCCAGAGTCCCTGCACTGATAAGCTCGCCAAGCTCCACATTGCGCGGCAGCTTCGCCTTCATACGTAGCGCCAGGTATTTCACCTTGCCCGCGTAGTGACGTACGATGCTTTCCTGCTGGGCCGGGCTGCTTGCATTCCAGGACAGATCTCCGGAATCAAAGAGTTCCCATGGCTGCGCCCCCTCTCTATTGTCCAAAGAGCAGGCGTTTCCAGAAGAATTTGATGTTGCCGTCAAGGGCATTGGGAACATCCCATTTTTGCATGTTTTTTGCCATTGCCGTCAAGGCCTTGCAGGCCGCTCCCGCCGGTTCCTGAACACAAAAGGGCTTTTGCGCGATAACCGCCTTGCGGACCGAGGCGTCGCGCGGGATGAAGCCCACATAATCGAGGGAGATGCCCGCGAGAAAATGATCGCAGGCCTTGTACAGACGCCGGAAAATATCCAGGGCCGCCTTTTCATCCGGAGCCAGATTTACCAGCACCTTGAAATCGTTCACGTCATGGTTCTGCTGCATGACCTTGATCAGCGCATAGGCATCCGTGAGCGAAGTGGGCTCGGGGGTGAGGATCACCAGCCGTACCTGGGACGCCAGGTTGAAATACATGACGTTTTCATTAATGCCCGCGCCGGTGTCAACGATCAGATAGTCAACGGTATCTTCAAGTTCGTCCATGGCCTCGAGCAGGGTGATTTTCTGTCCGGCGGTCAGGGCCAGCATTTCGCTTACGCCCGAAGAAGCGGGAAGTATCTTGAAGCCGTACGGCGTAGAGGTCAGCACGTCGGCCAGGGTCGCGTCATCATGAAAGAGGTGAAAAAGATTCTTTTTCGGCGTCAGCCCCAGAACAACGTCCACATTGGCAAGACCCAGATCCGCGTCCAGCAGGACTACGCTTTTGCCTTCCCTGGCAAGACAGCAGGCCAGATTGACGGAGATATTCGTCTTGCCCACGCCGCCTTTGCCGGAAGTGACGGACATGACCAGGGGAAGGTCAGCTTTCATAGGTGGCTCCAAACTCCTTAGGATGTTGTGTAACAATATGCATTTTGCCGATAACCTTCAAGCGCTCCGGGAAAATAATCAAACAGGCCCGGGCGCGGCGCGACTTGGAACAATGGCCGTTCGCGGCCGGGGCCTCAGCCGGGAGGCCCGAGGGGCAGCTCGCGTTTGAACAAAAGGCGCCAGAGCATGTTTTCCCTGACCGGGGCCAGAGAGTTGCCAAGGCCCGGGCCAAAGGAAAGCGCCGATACGGGCAGTCCGGTGCTTACGGCCACGTTGACGATTTGTCCGTAATGCTCGGCCTCGTCCAGCTTGGTCCAGACAATGCCCCCGGCATGCGCGGTAGCATAGCGGCCGAGCATGCCCTTGAGCTGCACGCTCCCGTAATGCGGCGGCAGGACGAGATGCACTGCCGCGTCCTCCGGGCTTTCCCCGGTCCTTTCGCCAAGGCCGGCATCGGATAGAAGCGTGGACAGGTTCCGCCCGCGCGACAAACCGGGCAGGTCCACAAGAATGCGGTCAAAACCTTCGCGCGCGGCGGCATTGATGGCCGCCACCAGTTCCAGGGTTGTGGAGGCCTCCTTGCAGGCCATGTCCGAAAGCTCGCAGTAATGGCGCAGCAACAGGCGTCCGTTGCCCCTGGTCGCGTCGGCGTTCACCAGGCATACGCGGCATTCGGGCGCGCTTTTGCGCAGGGAAAGGGCCATGCGCACCGCCACCGTGGTCTTGCCCGCCCCAAAGGGGCCGGCCACAAACTGTATACGCTGGGGCCACTGTTCCATGCACCAGGGCCGCAGGGGCACCAGGCCGCCGAGATGGGCCAGAATCGAGCCCATGGGATCATGGCGCAAGCGTTCAAAAAGTTGCAGGGCGGCCGCCTCGTCCACCCCTTCGCGCTGGAGAAATTCAATGGCCAGGCGCTGCCTCGGCGGGAGCTGATCCAGGCGCAGGGAAGGGTTCATCAAAGCCATGATATGGGTTTTGATGCTGCTCCATTCATCATGAAACTGCTGCCAGCCGGCCGGACCGGCCCCTGGCGCGGGCTGGCGCAAAGGCGCGCCCTGCTGGGCCTGAAACGGGGCCTGC
>JAJDJN010000279.1 GCA_030267245.1 Desulfovibrio sp. OttesenSCG-928-A18 | reverse complement strand
CGCACCGGCACCAGCAGGTCGGAGGAATGGAAATGGCTGTTGAAAAAATCGGAACCCGGATCCGCAAATTCCGTGAAGCACAGGACATGTCCCGCGAAAAGCTCTCGGAGATCACCGGACTCAGCGTGGACTTCATCGCCACCCTTGAGGATCAGAGCGTGTACCCGTCCATCGGCCCGCTGCAAAAGGTCGCCCGCGCCCTCAAGGTGCGCCTGGGCACCTTTATGGACGACGTGAGCTGCCAGGACCCGATCATCGTGCGCCAGGCCAACAGGGAAGCCGACCTGACCATGCAGCATTCGGCGGCGGAGCAGCCCCTGTACCGCTACTTCACCCTGGCCAAAGGCAAGGTGGACAGGAACATGGAGCCCTTTTTCATTGAAGTGCTGCCCGAGCCGGAGACAGAACGCAAGCTTTCCTCCCACCAGGGCGAGGAGTTCATAATCGTGCACTCGGGCAAGCTTCTGGTGCGCTACGGAACCCAGAGCCAGATCCTGGAGGCGGGCGACACCGTCTACTACAACTCCATAGTGCCCCACTACGTGGGCGCGGTCGGCGACGAACCCTGCACGATTTACGCCATTTTGTTTCACCCGTCCTGACCGGGACAGCAGGCCGCGCCCGTGCCCTGAAACGACACGGATCGACAGCCGCGGCCGGAACTCCAGCCGCCGGGCCTTTACCCGGCGCCACTTAATTTTTGTCCCGCCGGAGGCCGATTCATGTATGTAGAGCCCTTCAAATTACGTCACAGAACCCTTGGGCAGATTTTGGACAGCACCATCGCCCGCTTTCCCGACAATGATGCCGTGGTTTATGCCGACCGCGATTACCGCCAGACCTGGAGCCAGTTTGGCGCGGCGGTGGATGTTCTGGCCAGGGGGCTCATGGGCCTGGGGGTGAAAAAGGGCGAAAAGGTCGCCCTTTGGGCCAGCAACGTGCCCTTCTGGATCAGCCTCATGTTCGCCACCGCCCGGATCGGCGCTACCCTGCTCACGGTGAACACCAGCTACCGCGAAAGCGAGGTGGAATACCTGCTGCGTCACTCGGAATGCGAAAACCTGGTGGTCATGGACGGCTACCGGGACCACGACTACCTGCAGACCATCTATACCCTGATCCCGGAACTGCGCACGCACCCGAGGGGAGAGTTTCACAACGAAAAGTTCCCCCACCTGCGCCGGGTCATTTTTCTCGGAATGGAAAAACACCGGGGCATGTATTCGATACCCGAGATCCAAAGCCTTGCGCTGATGACCGGCGACGAAGAGTACGAGCGGCGCAAAAATTCGGTTTCGCCGGATGATGTGGTGAATATGCAGTACACCTCGGGCACCACCGGCTTTCCCAAGGGGGTGATGCTCACGCACAACAACATCGGCAACAACGGCTACTGGATAGGCTACCACCAGGGATTTACGGACAAGGACAGGATCTGCCTGCCCGTGCCGCTGTTCCACTGTTTCGGCTGTTCCCTCGGGGTCATGGCCGCTGTGAACCACGGCTGCGCCCTGATCGTGCTTGAAGGCTTCAAGCCGGTGCCGGTCATGATGTCCATCGAGGCTGAGCGCTGCACGGCCCTGTACGGTGTGCCCACCATGTTCATCGCCATTCTCGAGCATCCGCTGTTCAAGCGCATTGATTTTTCCTCCCTGCGCACCGGCATCATGGCCGGGTCGGTCTGCCCCGAGCCGCTGATGAAGCGGGCGGCGGAAGACATGAACCTGCGCGAGATTACCAATGTCTACGGACTCACCGAATCGTCGCCGGGCATGACCCAGACGCACCGGGATGAGGAGTTCAAACGCAGGGTAAGCACCGTGGGCAGATCCATGCCCGGTGTGGAGGTGCGCGTGGGCGATCCGGAAAGCTGCCTCGAAGTGCCGCGCGGTCAGCCCGGTGAAATCCTCTGCCGGGGCTACAATGTCATGAAAGGCTACTACAATATGCCGGAAGAAACAGCCAGGGCCATCAGTTCTGAAGGCTGGCTGCACACGGGCGATATCGGGATCATGGATGAAGAAGGCTATCTCGTGATCACCGGGCGCATCAAGGACATGATCATTCGCGGCGGTGAAAACATCTACCCGCGCGAGGTGGAGGAGTTCATTTCGGGCATGCAGGGGGTGATGGACGTGCAGGTGGTGGCCGCGCCCAGTGAAAAATACGGCGAAGAAGTGGCCGCCTTTATCATACCCAGAGCCGGCGCCGACATCACGCCCGAAGACGTGCGCGATTTCTGCCGCGGCCGCATCGCCTGGCACAAGATCCCGCGCTATGTGGCCCTGGTGGAATCATACCCGCTCACAGCCAGCGGCAAGGTGAAAAAGTTCGAGCTGCGCAAACTGGCGGCCGAACTCGTCGCCGCCAAGGAAGAGCGGGCAGGGGAACAGGGCGGAAAAACCGCATCGTGAACAGGGCCTGCCCCGAGTCCGCCAGGGGCGCCGCCCCTGGACCCCGCCAGGGGCTCTGCCCCTGGACCCTGCCAGGGGCTCTGCCCCTGGACCCTGCCAG
>JAJDJN010000278.1 GCA_030267245.1 Desulfovibrio sp. OttesenSCG-928-A18 | reverse complement strand
TCCTTGCAGAGCAAACACACTTTTTCAAAGTGAATTTGCTCTATTATGAACGGCATGAAGCCGGCTTATTCGGCCAGCGGCAGACGCAGGGTCACTTCCGTGCCCAGGCCCGGTTCGCTGCTGACCTTGATTGTACCCTGGTGGTCCTCAATGATTTTGGAAACAATGGACAAGCCCAGCCCCGTGCCCGTGGCCCTTGTGGTGAAATAAGGCGAAAAAATCTGCTCGAGCAGCTCCGGCTCCATGCCCCTGCCCGTATCGCGGATACTGACAAGAACGCTGTGCGCCTCCGGCGTATGAACGCGGACCGTGACCGTGCCCCCGGCATCAGTGGCCTGAACGGCATTGAGGAACAGGTTGAGCATGGCCTGGGTGATGCGCTCGCCATCCACGGCAACAAGGCAGGGCGCGGCCGGCGGGGCCGGTTCCATGCGCAGACTGACGTTTTTGGACAAGGCGTCTGTCTCCACCAGGCGCACGGCCCGTTGCACAATGCCATGCAGATCCAGGGGGGCAATGGACAGCTTGGACGGACGCGCAAAGTCCAGCAGTTCGGACACCACCCTGTTCAGACGGTCCACCTCGCCAATCATGGTCCGGGCCGCTTCCTTGTCCTCCTCGCGCTCCTGGCGGCTGCCGAGGAAGGTGGCAAAGCCCTTGATGGAACTCAGGGGGTTGCGGATCTCGTGGGCCACCCTGGCGGCCATGTTTCCAAGGGTGGACAAACGCTCGTTGCGCCGCAGTTCCGCCTGCAGCCGCCGGACCTCGCGCAGATCGCGCAGCAAAAACATCATGCCCAGGCTTTCGCCCTGATCGTTGAAATAGTGCGAAGCAATAACGCTGACCGGCAGTTCGCGCATGCCGCCGCCTTCACTTTCCGGGACCGGCAGCTCCAGGTTGTGCTCTTCTTCTGGCACGGCCTGGCCGGAATATGCAGCCCCGCTTTGCCCCACGCGCCGGGCGATGCCTGCCCAATCCATGCCGCGCAGTTCATGCACCTTTTTGCCGAGCAAATCTTCCGATGTGCAGGAAAGGATTTCTTCCGCCGCCGCGTTGGTTTTGCTCACCAGGCCTTCCGCGTCGGTCACGATCAAGGCCAGGGGCAAACTGCTGACCACCTGATCGGCAAAAGCCCTGGTATCAAGTAGAAGACGGCGTGAAAAACGGTAGTTCTGAGCCCAGAAAAGGGAAAGAAAGCCCCCCAGTCCCAAAAGCCCCACCAGCAGGGCGGTGAAGATGGTGTTGCGCAGATCGGCTGACAGGGCATCCTCAATGGCCTTCATGTCCAGACCGATGACGATGATCAGTTCATTCCGGTCCGGGCGCGGCCGCAGGCGCCAGTCTTCCATGGCGCCGGGCTCGCCTTCGCGGGCCGGGACACCGGGCCCATCCCCGCCCTGTCCAAAAAAGAATACGCCGGGCGGGCCGCTCGTTGCCCCGGCATCCGAATCTTTGCCCGTGCGGCGCCCTTTGCCCCCTTTGCCCCCTTTGTCGGCATCCGCCCTTTTATTATCCGCTGACGGCATTTTCGGCGGCGGCAGGGGCTTGCCGTCCGGCCCCATCCATTGCAAGGGCGGAGGAGGCAAGGCGGGCGCATCCAGGGATGCGTCGCTTTCCCGAGAATCATTGCCTTTGCCGGGCAGGGAGAAAAACTCGGCCGGATCCGGCGGCATGGTGCGGTGCCTGCCCCTGTGCCGCTCTCTCCCCTGCCAGCCGCCAGGGGCGACGGACTCAGAATCCCGCCGGTGCCCATGCCGCATATGCTCACGAAATCCGGGCAAGGGAGCGAAAAACTTGAATGTTTCAAAAACACCCGTCCCGTTGGCGCTTTTCACAATCCGCCAGTGGATGGCGGAAGAAGGGGCAAGGCCGGTCATGTACTGGGGCGGATGCAGCTCTTCGCCTATATGCTGGCGGTTGCTGTGCGCAAGCACCTGCCCCTGCTCGGTAATGATGGCCATATAAACGATGCCGGGCTGCTTGGCCGTTTCTTCAAGCATGAACTGCAGATGCGCGGCCGCGCTGCGAAAGCCCATGCCGACCCGGGCGCTGCCCTCCATGGCCCACATGAGGGCTCCCGCCCGGTCCAGCAGGTTGCGGGAGAGGTTTTCCCTCTCCTGCCGGGCGTTTTTTACCGCCCAGAAGGCGATGGCCAGGCCAAGAATAAGGGCCGAGCCCACCATGAACCAGGGGGAGAAACGCATTACCGTATGACGCGGCAAAACAGGCGCGGGATGGGAAGGCGACATACAACCTCGGACAGACGCTACGCTTTTGTGCCGCCGCAAATGTCCGGCACGGCACTGCACAAAATATGTATAGTTTTTATGCTCCTGTCCAGTGCTTATGTATAAAAAATATACAGCAAAGGCGGCCGCCAGGCCGCTTCTTTGTCACTCCGGAAGGATATACACGCCGTTGCACGAAATATGCCGCCCGCCGCCGGGCATGGCACTGGCAACAGGCCTCCGGCGGCCAAAGGGGCCCAAGCCCCTTTGGAATCCCCACCAGGGGC
>JAJDJN010000277.1 GCA_030267245.1 Desulfovibrio sp. OttesenSCG-928-A18 | reverse complement strand
ACAGCCCACAGGGTTGTCCCCGAATTCTTGCCCTGAAATGCTTGTAGGCGAGCTTTGCTCGCCGTTGAGCAGGCATTTCAAAGCTAAGGATAAGCGCCTTGTATGAAGGGCGTGTGAAAATCTTGCGAAGTTTGCGCGCATGCTTTTGCGAATAATTCATCAAAAGACCATAAGGCCTTCATCCTCCCTTCTTCCGCTTCCTCTACAACAGAGGGCATCTGTCCGGCGGAAAAGGGCCTGCGTTCTTTTCCGCCCGGCAAGCACCGAACATATGGCCGGAGGCCGGGAAGGCCCGGAAAATGCAATAATCCTCCTGGCCGTTACCCCCGCCCGCCTCGCGGCTCTCTACAAGGAGAAGAACATGGCTGACAAAAAACCCGTTTTTACCGCGCCCGGACTTCCGGATGCAAACCCGGCCGCGTCCCGGCCGGGCGAGTTGCCCCCCGTAGCGCCGCCAGCGCCAGGCGCTGCGGAACATGAACGCCCGGCGCCGCCGCCGGCCTTTGAAAATCCGGGCAAAGAGCCAGAGGGCCTCATCCGCGTGCCGCGTCCGTCTGAAATTGATGATCCTTCGCCGTTTTCCGCGCCGGCTGGCGCTGAGCCGGGCTTTTCCGGCCAGGCGGGCGAGGCTGGGGGCCGGCGGCCTGCGCCGGGAGCCCGGGCTTTGGAACTGGGCGACAAGACGGCGACGGCGGGCGGGAGCGCAACATTTCGCGCAAAGAACGGCAGCGGCAAGGACGGGGCTGGCGGAGTTGCGGATGGCAGCGGGAATAGCGGGAGCGCCGGGGGCAACGGCGGCAACCTCGGCAACCTCGGCAAAGGGGGCAACAGCGGTAGCGGCGGCAACGGCCTGTTCCGGACCCTGACCGCGAACCCGGTGCTGACGCGTTGCCTGAGCATCGCCGTCTTCACCCTGCTGCTTCTCGTCCCCCTGTCCTATTTTACCGAGCTGGTGCGGGAACGTTCGGCGCTGCATGAAGAGGCCATCGACAACATCGCAATGCGCTGGGGCAAGTCGCAGACCTTGAGCGGTCCGGCCCTGTTCATACCCTATATAGTGCGCGACGGCCACAACGGCGGCTCGACAGGAGGCACCCGCTATATGGTGCTGCTGCCCGGGAAGTTGCGTTATTCCACTGAACTTGAGCCTGAAAACCGCTACAAGGGGATCTATCACTATGTGGTGTACAAGGCCCCGGTAACAATAGAAGGCAGCTTTGAACTGCCGGACAGCGGGCCCTTTCAGGACAGCCGGAATCTGTTCATCTGGGATCAGGCCTTTTTCAGCGTGGGAGTCACGGATCTGAAAGCCATAACCGATATGGGCACGCTCACCTGGGACGGCGGCGAGGCTGCGGCCTTTACCTCCAGCCCGCAGGGCTCTGTCCTGCTCGGGCCCTGTTTTCAGGCCAGGGTGAAGACCAGGCCGGATCAGGGCGAATATTCCTTTTCCATGCGCGTGGACGTCAACGGCAGCGGAGGAGTGTATTTCACCCCGGTGGGAGAGATGACGGATATTTCCGTGTCGGGCAAGTGGTCGGCACCCAACTTTGACGGCGATGTGCTGGCCTCAAGGCGGAATATAGACGCGGAACGCTTCAGCGCCCAATGGTCCATCCCCCACGTCAGCCGTTCCTACCCGCAGTATGGGGACCTGGAGAGTTACCAGGGCTATGGTCGCGGGCGGCAAAGCATCGACGCCTTTGTGGCCGGCGTGAGCCTGTATGAAAGCATGCCCCTTTACCGCCAGATTACACGAGCGGTCAAATACGGTCTTCTGTTCATCGGCCTGACCTATGTGGCCCTGCTTTCCTTCGAGCTTGTTTCCCGCCGCCAGTTGCACCTTGTGCAGTACGCCCTGGTGGGCGTGGCCATGTGCCTGTTCTACCTGGTGCTGCTCTCTTTTGCCGAGCATATTTCCTTCTGGCAGGCCTTCAGTCTGGCCAGCGCCGTGAGCGTGCTGATGAACGGCCTGTACATCACGGCGGCCCTGCGCAGCAAGCTCAAGGGCCTGTTCATATCCGCGCTGCTCATCTGCCTGTATGCGGTGCTGTATACCCTGCTGCAACTTGAAGGCTACGCCATGCTCTTTGGCACCATCCTTGTTCTGTTCATGGTCTGCGTACTCATGTACCTGACCCGCAACCTGAACAGAAGGCATGCCTATGCGCAGGACGACCCGGCCGCGGCGGAAAGTTCGCCCGCGCAGGACAAGGAGCAGGACGAGCCGGAAGCGCCGGACGAGCGGGCGGAAGCGGTTGCATCGGACCTTGCGGATGGGGCTTTGCCCGGAGCGGAGCCCCCGGCTTCGGCGCTGGACGCTGCCGACCCGTCCGCATCTTTGCCTGACGACGGGCCTTCTTCGGAGGCCGGGGCCACGGCAAGGGCGCGGGAGGAAACCCCGCCGGCAAAAAAGCGCGCTGCTGCCGCTCCGGAGCAAAAGCGCGACGGAAAACAGGAAAAGAAATGACGCTCTATGTGTAATAAAGGCGGGAAGCCTGCCCGGCAGCTTTCCCGCGTTCCGGGC
>JAJDJN010000276.1 GCA_030267245.1 Desulfovibrio sp. OttesenSCG-928-A18 | reverse complement strand
AGACACTTTTATGACCACGACTTCATATCAGTCCATTCCGGTAACGGGCTTTGTCCGCATCCGCCAAATTCTCGCCGTCATTCCCGTAAGCGCCAGCACATGGTGGGCCGGTGTTGCCGCCGGCAAATTCCCTAAGCCTATTAAACTTGGCCACAGAACAACCGTTTGGCGAGCCGAGGATATTCACTCGCTCATTGAAACCTTGGGGCAAGGAAATGCTCTGCTGGCATCGTCCAACAATAAGGCCAGCGGTCAGCAATAAAGTATGCGCTGGTTCAAACACCCCGCAGATATGTCAGCTTATCCGCTGGTTGCCAGAATCCGTAGCGAGTTTGGCAATACGGGGTACGCGGCTATTTGCTTAATGTTTGAAAAGGTCACGGCCTCCTGGGAATACAACGAGGAGCAGCCTACCCCGCCGAGTTTGTCATTGCCTTTACGCGATTGGAAAGAACTCACAGGTTTTTCGCCAAAAAAATTCAAGAATTTTGTGGAAATTTGCCAGGAAGAAAATTTCTTTTGCATCAAAAATGAAGGCAAAATGTTGACTGTTGAAATACCTATCCTCCTGAAATGGCGAGATGATTACACTCAAAAGAAAATGAGAAAGTCCGGACAAACACCGGATAATATCCCGCCAAACTCCGCCCTACAACAACAGAAAGAAACAGAAGAAGAAAAAAGACAAAACAACAGGGCATCACGGTTCACCCAAGAAGAAGAAATACAGTGCAAAAATGTCTTGCGCCGACAAGGTATTGAGCCAGCTTCGCCCCGAGGGAACTATTGCCTTCGACAAGCCATGACGAAAGCCACCGAGAATCCAGCGGGCTATCTGGTTGGCACATTCAAGAAAAATCCAAGTTTCGGTTCCGAATATGCCGACAGCACTTGGGAACGGGGAAAAGAGCCAATGTCCACAAAAGATATTTTAGGTCAGCTTGCCGCAATGCGAAATGAGGGTACAGGGTGAAACCTGCCAGCCGTATTGAAAGGCAAAAAAGACAACTCCGGTTCACCAAGGGAAATTTCTCTCTGCGCCCCGCTTCGCTCCCTTCTGCCTGCGCTGCTCATCCGGTCAAGGGGTCGCTTCGTCCTCCGCTACGCTACGGCCCCTGACCTCCTTGCGCGGCTTCGGCATCCGTTCGCTACGACGGCGGCTCCGAGGGAAATTTCTTCATGAACCCGAAAACTGCTAAACTAAAAAGTTCTCCATGGAGAACTAAATAGGATAAGAAAGGGCCAAATAAGTCTAAGGCAGGATACGCCTTGTGGCACAAAAAACCGGGTTTTCCACCCCTTTCAAATAGATGTTTTTGCCAAGTGTGACAAAAAAGTGGCTTTGACCGCCGTCAAAGCCACTACCCCATAGCGCGTATATCATTAGCAAGGGTTGTCCCGATCAGTTTTCACAATCCAGCGGGCAATCCTCTTCAATCGCAGCAAGAAAAGAAGCGGGCGAAACATTCAGCGCATCCGCCAGTTGGAAAAGCACCTTCACGGAAGGCTGCCGCTTTCCGCGCTCCAATAATGACATATAGGAACGGTCAAGCCCGGCTTTGTCCGCCAGCACTTCTTGAGAGAGATTGGCGGCAAGCCGGGTTTTTAGTAGGGCTGCTCCAAAACTGGAGGGTATCTGCAAATAGTTCCGCATGTTGACACAATAAGCGGACTATTGCTAAGAGTCTTCTGACTATAGTCACGAATGAAAGTTAGTGAGGCTCTATGAAAAAATATCCCCTTCTACTGTGCTTGGCCTTGGCATTCCCATGCTTTGCTCAAGCCGAGGAATCCAATACCGTTTCCTGGTACATCAACCACCCCCAGGAGCGCCAAGAGAAGTTGAACTGGTGTCAGCAAAGCTCAGACAGACAGGCCACCGTTGATTGCCAGAATGCGGTCAGCGCCAAATGGCAGCGCGGAACGACCCGGGTGCCGGAATTAACCGCCAACCCCACACCCAAGCCGGTTGATTACTACTTGCAAAATCGGGATGAAATGAAAGCCCGTGTAGCATGGTGCAACGACAGCGCAGACCGGGCCAAGCTGCAAGATTGCATCAACGCCGCCCAAGCCAACCATAAGCGGTGGGGACAGCGTGCCGGGGTTCCCAAATTTTAACTGTAGCACGAAGGGGGATTAACCATGAGTACCAAGGCCAACAGACTCGAGTCCCCAGGATACTGAAGAAATTTTAACGAAATATTATGTCTGAGGAATCAAGGAAAAATCAAAGAAGCTGAAGAGATGCTATGGCAAGGTTGCTGGTTCCCCCTTATAACTCAGCTGTTAGCATGTGCTTTTACGGCGAAGACATCCTTGAAAAGCAGGGCCATACCTTTTTTAAGGAGGAGGCAGAGGGACAAGCGGAGCGGTTTCGAGAGGTTGTTGAAGCGTAGAGCATAAAAACACTTATTGCTCGTAAGCTATATTGCTCCACGCAAACCTTTACGCGCCATGAGTGCAAGAACTTTTGTGTTAATTTTCTTTCTCGTTTCAAGCTGTTTATCTGATAGTTCCCTCTTGCGCATAGTG
>JAJDJN010000275.1 GCA_030267245.1 Desulfovibrio sp. OttesenSCG-928-A18 | reverse complement strand
CCTGCAAGCATTTCAGGGCAAGGGTTTGAGGACAAATCCTTGCAAGCAAATACACTTTTTCCAGGACTAGCGCAAAAGCAACATGCCCCGGGCGGACAAAGGGACTCAAGCCCCTTTGCAATCATCGCAAGGGACATGGCGTCCCTTGCCCCGCTTGGGCGATCCGTGTTCGCGGGAGCGGTGGGCCTTGGCTCAAAGCGCTGCCGGCATAATGCCACTACAGGCTGCGGGTGATGCGGACGAGTTCGTCTTCATTCAGGGGCAGGGGCTTTTCAAAGCGGACGCCGCAGCGTTCATGGCTGACCCAGGTGATCATGCCGGTGAAATGCCGCTGCATGGGCTGCAATGCGGGCGGGAGGCCGAGCACGGCGATCCTGCGCCCCAGGATATCCGGCAGGGCGCGCGTTGCCGGAGAAAAGGCCAGTTGCACCCCGCCGCGCCCGCAGTCCACGAGCATGGCGATCATGTTATGTTCGTCATCCAGGCGGGCGGTTACCAGTACCGGCACATCCAGAGGCACGCGCAGGTGCGCGCGGCGCTCCTGCCGCTGTCCGGTATCGGCGCTGCTGTCTGTTGCCATTGTCCTGTCCCCTTTTGCTGAATTCAACAAGTATAAGACCTCCGCGCGCACTTGACAACCGGCATTTGCGCCTTTCCGCGTCTTGCTTTGCCAAGGTGGCCCCGTTGGCCTCGGCTTGTCGCGGGCTGCGGCGAAAGGCCCTTGATCCGGGCGGCCTTGGAGGCAGCCCTGAAACATGCTGATATGGAAAGGCTGCAACTGGGGTTTTTCTTGTTATAGACTTTGCATTTCCCATACAAACGCGGTATTATGGAAGAAATATCGTATGCAAGGCAGCAGGCCCGCGCAGGGGCTGATCGGTTCCGGCGGACTTATTCGGCGCAAGGCCTTTTCCGGCCGCAGGGGCCAGCGCGCAAGGCCCGGAGCGAACCCGGGCCGGGATGAATGTTCGCAGACCAAAGAACGGGAGCAGACCGGCATATGAACATCCGCAACGACCTGACACCCATATTCCACAGCGCCGGCAAAAATGTTGAAAAGGTGCGCTCCCGCATCCACTACAAGATGCGCGACTATGCGACATATCGTTTTTCAGCGCCGCAATCATGCGCCATAAACATCTTTTTCGATCTGGCCCAGGAGTTTGATGAACTGGAGCAGATGCATATTCTGTCCGTGCTCATCTTGCGCATGTTTTTTCAATATGACGCCGAATTGTACCTCAAGAACGAGACGGGCAAGCTCGAACTGGTCACACCGCCGGTGGGGGATGAGGCGCTGGAAATACGGGATCTGCGGACCGAAATATGGATTGACTCCGGGCATTGCTACATCCCGGTTCGCGGGCGTCAATCCCTTATGGTCACGCGCAAGCAGCGGATCATCACCGATGAGGACCTCATGGGCGTTCTGGCCCTGCATGCGGTAAAGCTGCCAGAGGGGCAGGAACTGCTGTTTCTGGAAAAGTTCGCCAACCGCGTGGGTTTTTGCCTGCACAACAAGGTGCTCGCGCAGCGCAACGTGCGCCACATCCTTTTTCTGCGCAAGCTGGCCCATGATATCGGCCACAACATCATCACCCCGAACATGCGCATGCAGTTGCTGCTCAATCACCTGAACAAGCAGATGCAGATGCTGGAAGAATTGAGCGCTTGCAGCCCGGATGCGACCACCATGCAGGAGTTTCGCATCATCCGCAGCAAAATGACCGAACAGCTCCACGACTTGACGGGCACTTTCAAAAACAGCGCCCTGTTCATGGAAAGCCTGTTGCGGCAGAGCCATTTTGATCTCGGGCATTATGTGCTCAAACGCTCGCGCCTGGATCTGTGCGCCCTTGTTGTCGGCCCGCAGTTCGAACGCTATCGTCTGAATTTTCTCGAGCGCGATCTTGTGGTGCCGCCCGGACAGCCGCAACTGCCCGACAGCGGCTGCATGGTGGAGGCGGATCTCGGCCTGCTTAGCCAGGCCCTGGCCAACCTTTTTTCCAATGCGGTCAAATACACCCCGCTCCAATACAAGGGCAGGGCGGGTGAAATCCGCTGCAAAGTGGAACTGGTGCATGAGACCGCGCCCCGCGCGCCGGACACGGCAAGCGCGAGCGGCCCCGCTGGCGCACAGGGCGCGAGCGGCCAGGCTGGCGCACCGGGCGTGGCCGGCAGCGCCAAGGCCTGGGTCAAAATTTCCGTGTTCAATTCGGGGCCGCATATTGCGCCGGACGAGGCAGGACGACTTTTTGAGGACAACTTTCGCGCTTCCAACGCCACCGGCCAGTTCGGCACCGGGCACGGGCTCTTTTTTGTACGTGAAATCCTGGCGGCCCATGACGGCAAGGCGGGCTATGAACCGGTTGCGGACGGCAACTGCTTTTACATCATGCTCCCCATGGCCGAAGACGCCTGCCCGGCCGGCTGACACGGCGGGATTAAATTCTGGCGGGGGCAGGGTCAGACAATCATTTCTTTGATGCTTCAAGCCGTTTTATACCAGCATCCGCTGTCAGCAAGGTCATCTGG
>JAJDJN010000274.1 GCA_030267245.1 Desulfovibrio sp. OttesenSCG-928-A18 | reverse complement strand
GAGCGGACAGTGACCACCGCTTCATCGACAAAACGCATAACAGTACCCGCAAACTTGATGGACCATCGGCAAATTCGCCCCCTCCGGCGGCCGGGGGGGCGCTGCTCCGGAGGATAAAAAGAAAGGGCAAAAACGACGTTCGCCGCTTCTGCCCAGGCCAAAAAGCACTTCAAAGGCTGCTTGATCCGGAAACCGCACAAGCTGCCGACTCAGGCTTGCCCTGCGCCCGCGAACCCCTTCGGCATATGGAGTTCGGGGGCGGCATGCCCTGCGGAGAATTCAAAGGGGCAGCGCCCCCTTGGCCGCCGCGGGCGTGCTGCTTGTGCAGGGTCCGGCCTCGCGCAAGCTCCGGTTCAGGACTGCGCCGGGAGCACGTGCACCCGGGTCAGCACCCGGTTTTTGCGCACATACTTTTCAAACTTCACCACCCCGTCGCGGGTGGCGAAAATGGTAAAGTCGCGGCCGAGCCCCACACCCTGACCGGGATGCACTTTGGTGCCGAGCTGACGCACGATGATGTTTCCGGTCAGAACGCTCTGGCCGCCGAAACGTTTGACGCCCCTGCGCTGTCCCGCGCTGTCGCGGCCGTTTCTGGAACTGCCGCCTGCTTTTTTATGTGCCATGTCCGCGCTCCTTGTCGATTACGCCGAAATAGCCGTAATTTTAATGGTGGTGAAGCCCTGGCGGTGCCCCTGCATGCGGCGCGAATCGTTACGGCGCCATTTTTTGAACACCCGGATCTTTTCGCCGCGCCCGTGTTCGAGCACGGTGGCCGTGACCGTGGCCTTGTCCACATAGGGCGTCCCCACCGACAAAGCGCCGCCGCCAAGCATCAGCACCTTGTCCAGGACCACTTCGGAGCCAACTTCGGCAGCCATGGTCGCCACGCGCACTAAGATTTTTGCCCCGCCGGCCAGCCCTGGGCGCGCCGGCTGGGCCTTAACGCAACGGATACGCAAGGGCCGCCGCCCGCAGGCCGGAACCGGCCGGGCAGCGGACAGTCCCGCCCCAAGGGACCGCAACTTCAGGGGAATGGTCGTTTCGACCACAACATATAACTCAAGGAGTTCTTTCATGCGTAAAATGCTTAGCCTCGCCCTCGGCCTTCTCGCTGTGCTTGCCACCGCCGGTGTTGCCTTCGCCGCTGAAGGCGGCACAGTTCTGGACAGCGCTGCCGTCGGCACCGCCTATCTTGCGGCCGCCATCGGCATGGCCATTGCGGCGGCGGGCTGCGGTATCGGTCAGGGCCTGGGCCTCAAGGCCGCCTGCGAAGGCACCGCCCGCAACCCCGAAGCCGGCGGCAAACTGATGGTCACCTTGATCCTGGGTCTGGCCTTCGTGGAATCCCTGGCCATTTACTCCCTGGTCGTGAACATGATCGTGCTGTTTGTTAACCCGCTGGCCGGCTGATTCAAGCACATAGTTTCGCTTTCATGGGGGGCCGTGCAATCAGAACGGCCCCCTTTTGTTCCCCTACAGCAGCCGGATACACTGCGCCATGTCCACCAAAAGCGACCACATCCCACGCGCCACCATCGAGCGTCTGTCCGTATATCTGCAGGTGCTTGAGAACATGCAGCGTCAGGGCATAGAAGTCATATCCTCCGGCCCCCTGGCCAAAGCCTGTGACGTCAATGCTTCGCAAATCCGCAAAGACCTCACCTATTTCGGCGAATTCGGCGTACGCGGCGTCGGATACAATGTCCGCGAGCTGATCCAGTCCATCTCCCGCTCCCTGGGCATCGACCATCAGTGGAACTGCGTGCTCATAGGCGTCGGCAACCTGGGCAAGGCGCTCCTGAGTCACCGTGAATTCGGGCGCAGGGGTTTCAATATTGTCGGAGCCTTTGACTGCGACCCCTTCAAGATCGGCGAAGAATTCAACGGTCTGGAAGTTGTCTGCACCCGCAGGCTTAAAGAACGCGTGGCCGACCTCAATGTGCGGATAGGCTTTCTCACCACTCCGCCGGAACGCGCCCAGCGCGCGGCCAACCATCTGGTGGAAGCCGGCATCAAGGGCATCCTCAATTACGCGCCGGCGCGCATTTTCGTGCCTGCCGAAGTGCATGTGGAATACGTGGACTTTTTCCATCACCTTTATTCCCTGGCCTTCAATATCAGCGTCGACAAGACCTGATCCCCGCACCGCAAGCCCTATGCCCTCCGTGTCCTCCATGCTCCGCGCGCTCCCCAGTCCGTCACCCGCGCCAGGCCATGCCCGCGACTGAACCGCAAGGGCCATGCCCGTGGGCCCGCCGCATGCGCGATCAACTGCGCGCCTTTGCCCTGGCCCTCGCCTTTTTAACCCGCCTGGGGCCCAGCCGCATCGCGGATCGCGCCGCCCTCGGCCGTTCGGTGCTCTACTACCCTCCCGTGGGCGCCCTTCTCGGCATGCTCCTGGTTCTGCCCTTTCTCGCAGACGCATTCCCGACAATGCCCCTGGTCAGGGCCTGGTGCTACACGCTGCTCGGCGTCTGGCTCACACGCGCCCTGCACCTCGACGGGCTGGCCGATCTCGCCGATGCCCTGGGCAGCGGCAGGCAGGGTGAGGACTTTCAC
>JAJDJN010000273.1 GCA_030267245.1 Desulfovibrio sp. OttesenSCG-928-A18 | reverse complement strand
CCGGAGGCGCAATATCCGGGCCGGCCAGGGATTGTAACACCGATTGACTTTGTCCATTGCAAGGAAGTGTGCGCATGGCGGCATCAGATTCCCCCCTGCAGCGATTGCGGGATGTTGTGAAAGCTCTTATCGCGCCGGACGGCTGCCCCTGGGACAGGGAGCAGACCCCAGGCAGCCTGTGCGAATATGTGCTGGAAGAAGCGCATGAACTGGTGGAAGCCATCCGGCACGGAACAGTGGCCGATGTGCGTGAGGAACTGGGGGATGTGCTTTTTCTGCTGGTCTTTATCAGCACCCTTTATGAAAAGACAGGCGATTTTTCCCTGGATGACGCCATCGGGACAAGCGCGGCCAAGATGATTCGCCGCCATCCCCACGTGTTCGCGGATACGGTGTTTGACAGCAAGGATGCGCAACTGGCCGCGTGGGAGAGCATCAAACGTTCGGAAAAGCCCGCTGAAGACGGATCCCCGGCCGGCGTGTTCGACTCCCTGCCGCGCTCGCTCCCCCCTTTGCTCAAGGCCTACCGCATCCATTCCAAGGCGGCGCGCGTCGGCTTCACCTGGGACAGTGATCAGGATGTGGAACAGCAGGCCGAAGCGGAGTGGCTTGAACTGCTCGAAGCCATGCAGTCCGGAGATAAGGCGGCCCAGGAACATGAATTGGGAGATCTTGTCTTCACCCTTGTGGAACTGGGCCGGCGCAAGGGCATCAAGGCCAGCGCTGCTGTTGACGGTACCGCCCACCGCTTTCTCAACCGCTTCAAACAGATGGAACAGGCCGCCAGAAGCGGCGGACGGGATTTTACGGAACTGGACATGGATGAACTGAACAGCCTCTGGGAGGCGGCCAAACTTGGGGAAAAGGGTGATCCCGCGTAACTGATCGGCATTGTCGCAGTGTGAAAATGCTTCTTGAGCAAATAGGGCCCCGGATTTTTCGCAAAGCGCAAAATCCGGCTGGCCGCTTGCGACAGCAAGCGGCCAGCGAGCAGCGCAGCGTGCCTTTGGCTCAAAATCCCTTTCGGATTCTGAGCGCATACCAGAAAAGAGCTTTTGACAATTTGCAGATCGGCCAAACTTAGCAATATATAGCGCAACATCCTGTTTTTGCAATGTAAAAACAGCTAGTGTGCTGGCGTTGGCGCAATATTCAGGATAGAGCGGATTAACATTGAGCTTTGCCGTTGGACGGCGGGCGAAGCCAGCCCGCGGCAGACTCAAGGCCAGGAGGTCGCGTGAACAAGGACGGTCGCGTTGTAAATGACGGGAAGGAAGAAACCGACCCCGATAGCCAATGTTCCGTTGTTGAAAAGTCCACGACAGCAACGCTGCAGGACCCGGCCCGGGATGCCGGCGCCGCGCCCGGGGACGACGGCTTGCCCGCTGTCCCGGGCGAGTCCTCCATGCCTGGCGACGGCGTGGCGGGCTTTGATCGCCATAAGCTTTTTCCCTGGTTTTTTCTGGTCATGCTTCTGTTTTCACTGTACCTGCTTTATTATCTCATGCAGCCCTTTTTGCACAGCATCATTCTGGCCTGCGTCTTTACCGCCATCAGCTTTCCATTTTACCGCCACTGTCTGACGCTTACCGGCAATCGCAGGGTCCCGGCTGCGCTTATTGTGCTGCTGCTCATCACCCTGCTCGTGGCCCTGCTGATTTTTATCTTTGTATCCGGACTGATACCTCAGGCCAAAACAACCATTCCGGAGGTAAACCAATGGCTGGCCGGCTCACATCTTGTTGAGACCCTGAATACGCACCTGCGGCCGCTGATCACAAGCCTGCAGACGCATTTTCCCGAACTGGAACTCTCGGTCGACGATATCCGGGCCGATATCATAGCCATGGGCCGTTCGGCCGGCCAGTACCTCCTTGGCTCGGCCACCTCCCTTGTGGGCAATACCCTGCTCTTTTTTGCGCACCTGCTCCTGATCCTGCTGATAATGTTCTTTCTTTTTATCGACGGGGAATCTCATATCCGCAGATTGTCCTATCTTTTCCCCATGAAGCCGGAGCAGACGGCCGTGGTTATCGAAAGCCTGCGCCGCATGGCCAGGGCCGTGTTGGTCGGGGGCTTCTGCGTGGCCGTGCTCCAGGGCATCGCCGGGGGCATCGGCTTTGCCCTGGTAGGCATCCCGCCGCTTTTCTGGGGTTCGATCATGGTCTTTGCCGCCCTTGTGCCGGTGGTGGGCACCGGTCTGGTCTGGGTCCCGGCGGTCATATATCTGCTGATCATGAACGATTGGAAAAGCGCGCTGTTTCTTGCCATCTGGTGCGGCGTGGGCGTCACCAGCATAGACAGCATCCTGCGTCCGCTCTTGATGCGTGACGGCGCAAAGGTGCCCATCCTGTTCATCTTCATGTCCATACTGGGGGGGGTGAATGTATTCGGTATGCTGGGGCTGCTGTACGGCCCGCTCATCCTCGGACTGGTGGCGGTCATGGTGAACATTTATGCCGAGGAATACAAAGAGGTGCTGCAAAACCGCGATCGCCCTAAAGAAAAAGCGGATTAGTCCGGGTGGAAAATGATGCCTCCGGCGGCCAAAGGGGCTCCGCCCC
>JAJDJN010000272.1 GCA_030267245.1 Desulfovibrio sp. OttesenSCG-928-A18 | reverse complement strand
GGGCGTCAGGGTGCTGCAGGCGGCGGGCAGACGTTTCGGGGCCGCCTTCAGCACCGAGACCGCCTTGATGGGCGGCATCGCCATTGACAGGACAGGGGACCCCTTGCCCCCGGAGACCATCGCAGCCTGCAAAAAGGCCGACGCCGTTCTTCTGGGTGCGGTGGGCGGCCCCAAATGGGACGAAGCCCCCAGGCGCCCCGAGGCCGGACTGCTAGGCATCCGCAAGGAGCTGAATCTTTTTGCCAACCTGCGTCCGGCCACCGTGTACCCCGAACTGGCTTCCCTGTCCTGCCTCAGGGATGAACTGGTGGGCCAGGGCGTGGACATGCTTGTGGTGCGCGAGTTGACCGGCGACGTGTACTTCGGCCAGCCCGCCGGGGAAGAGTTGCGCGACGGCCAGCGCTGCGCCTTCAACAACATGATCTATTACGAAGAAGAGGTGCGCCGCATTGCCAGGGTGGCCTTTGCCGCCGCAAGAACGCGCCGGGGCAGGCTGTGCTCCGTGGACAAGGCCAATGTGCTGGTGGTCGGGCGCCTCTGGCGCACGGTTGTGGAAGAGGTGCACAAGGAGTTCCCCGAAGTGGAGCTGTCGCACATGTACGTGGACAACTGCGCCATGCAGATCATCCTCAACCCCGGCCAGTTCGACGTGATTTTGACCGGCAACATCTTCGGGGATATTCTGTCGGACGAGGCGGCCGCTGTGGCGGGCTCCTTGGGCATGCTGCCTTCGGCCTCCCTCAGCGGGGCAGCGGCGGACGGCGGCGTGGGGCTGTATGAGCCGGTGCACGGCTCGGCTCCGGACATAGCCGGCCAGGACAAGGCCAACCCCCTGGCCACGATTTTGTCGGTAGCCATGATGCTGCGTCTGAGTTTCGGCATGGTCGAGGCCGCCGATGCGGTGGAGGCGGCTGTGCGTCAGGTGCTGAGCCAGGGCTGGCGCACGGGCGACATCGCCCGGGCGGGCCTGAAAGGCGAGATCATCGGCTGCAGCAAAATGGGAGAACTGGTGGCCGCGTTGGTTTAGCAAGGATTCGTCCGCAAATTCTTGCCCTGAAATGCTTGTAGGCGAGCATTGCTCGCCGTTAAGCAAGCCAAACAGTTCTAGTCTGTAAATTGCGCTATCTGCCGCAGGATCCCGGCGCATTTTTCCTGCATCAGCCCGGCATCCCCCCGGCTTTCCACATTGAGGCGCAGCAAGGGTTCGGTGTTGGAAGAGCGCAGATTGAAACGCCATTGACCCATGTCCATGGAGAGGCCGTCCACCCAGGTCACGCTGCGGGCGGCTTTTTCGTAGCGGCGGCGGATGTGCTCCGTGCAGGCGGCGGCGTCCGCGACTCTGCGGTTGATTTCTCCACTTACCGGATAGCGGCGCATGCCTTCGCCCACCAGTTCCGACAGCTTCCGTCCGCTTTCGCTCATGAGTTTGTAGAGCAGCAGCCAGACCAGCATGCCGCTGTCACAATGGGAAAAGTCCCGGAAGTAGTGGTGGCCGCTCATCTCCCCGCCGTACAAGGCCACTTCCCGGCGCATGCGTTCTTTCATGAAAGCGTGGCCTGTCTTGCTCTCAACGGGTATGCCCCCGGCTTCCAGCACCAGTTCCCTGGTGTTCCAGATCAGACGCGAATCATGAATGATGCGCGCGCCGGGCTGTGCCGCCAGCAGGTTTTTTGCCAGCAGGCCTATCAGGTAATAGCTTTCAATGAAGTCGCCCTGTTCGTCAAAGAAAAAGCAGCGGTCGAAATCCCCGTCCCAGGCAAGGCCCAGGTCCGCCCGGTGTTTGAGTACGGCAGCGGACGTGTCGGCGCGTTTTTCCGGCAAAAGGGGGTTGGGCACTCCATTGGGAAAGCTGCCGTCGGGCGTAGGGTGCAGGGGGATGAGGACGCAGGGGAGGAAGGCGCCCAGCTTTTCCAGCACCGGCCAGGCGCAGCCGTTGCCGGCGTTGGCCACAATGCGGAGGGGGGCAAGGTTTTGCCCTCCTTCTTTTCCGAGCAGTGAGAGCAGGAAGCGGCAATATTCGTCCCGCAGGTCTTGGCGCACCGTGTGTCCGCGTTTTTGGGCGATGGGCAGATTTCCGGCAAGGATGCGGTCCCGGATGGCAAAAAGGCCGTTGTCCGAATTCAGGGGTCTGGCCCCTTCCCGCACGAGTTTCAGGCCGTTCCAGTCGGCCGGGTTGTGGCTGGCGGTTATCATGATCCCGCCGTCGTGGCCCTGCGAGAAGGTGGCGTAGTAGACTTCCTCCGTGCCGCACAGGCCCAGATCCGTGACATTCACGCCGCCGTCCTCCAGGGCATTGGCCAGCACCAGGGCGAAATCCCGGCTGGAGAGGCGCATGTCTCTGCCCAGGCATACGCTTCGCGGCGCATACTCGGCGGCAAAGGCAAGCCCGACCTGCCGCACAAGTTCAAGATTCAGTTCCGCGGGCACGCGCCCCCGGATGTCATAGGCCTTGAAGCAGGACAGTTCCCGAGTCATGATTAACTCCAGCATGTACTTTCGCGGCTGCCGCCCGAACCCCGCTTTGGGGAAACAATTTCCCCAAAAGCCCCTTCATTTCCGGCACCAGCATTGGGCGCAGTGGATTGAATCCATTGCG
>JAJDJN010000271.1 GCA_030267245.1 Desulfovibrio sp. OttesenSCG-928-A18 | reverse complement strand
ACAGCGCCATGCCAGACCTGCTTCCGATCCTGACCGAACTGTTCGGCTATCATTCCTTCAGGCCGCACCAGGAGGAGATCGTCCGCGCCATACTTGCGGATCGCGACTCCTTTACCACAATGCCCACCGGTGGCGGCAAATCCCTTTGCTACCAGCTTCCGGCCCGGCTCAAGCAGGGGCTTGGCGTTGTGGTCAGCCCCCTTATCTCGCTGATGAAGGATCAGGTGGACGCCGCCAACACTTACGGGTTGAGCGCCGCCGCCTTTAACAGCGCCATGGACGCCCGGGAGAAAAACACGGTCATGGGCGCATTGCGCTCCGGCAGCCTTGAATTGCTCTACATCTCACCTGAACGCCTGCGTCTGGCAGATTTTATGGACTTTCTGAAAAGCCTGCGCATAGCTTTTTTTGCCATTGACGAAGCCCACTGTATCTCCCAGTGGGGTCATGACTTCAGGCCCGACTATCTGGCCCTTTCCCGCTTGCGGGAGGAGTTTCCGCAGGTTCCGCAGGCGGCGTTTACCGCAACGGCAACGCCCCGCGTCGCCCGGGACATTATCGAGCGTCTGCGCTTGCAAAACCCGCTACTGACCCGCGCTTCCTTTAACAGGCCGAACCTTTTTTACCAGGTCAGCCCCAAGGAAAAGCTTGAAAAGCAGTTGCTGGATTTTCTCTCGTCCCGCCCGGAAGAGTCGGGCATCATATACCGGACAACGCGTAAGAGCGTGGACGACACGGCCGCTTTCCTGCGCGGCAAGGGGATAGATGCCCTGGCCTATCATGCGGGCATGGAAGATGCGGAGCGGACCCTGGTGCAGGACGCATTCAGCAATGACAGCTGCCGCGTCATCATTGCCACTGTCGCCTTTGGCATGGGTATCGACAAATCCAACGTTCGCTTTGTGGTGCATGCGGATCTGCCCAAGAACATTGAAAGCTATTACCAGGAAACAGGCCGGGCCGGGCGCGACGGTGAGGCGGCCCACTGTCTGCTTTTGTACGGCCGGGGCGATATCGCCCAGCTCATGCGTTTTGCGCAGGGCATTGAGGACGAGGAAGCGCGGGAGATCGCCCGCCAGCAATTGTTCCGGATGCTGGACTTTACCCAGAAGGACGGCTGCCGGCGCAAGGCCCTGCTCGCCTACTTCGGGGAAACATATCCGGACAGCCGGAGCGAGGCGGCAGGCCATGGCCGGCAGCCGGACTCCGCAGCCGGACAGTCGCCGGCCCGGCCGGGGGAAGGCGGCTGCGGGGCCTGCGACATATGCACCGGGCTGGTTGAACGGCAGGACGCGACCATTGCCGCGCAAAAACTGCTCTCGGCCATGGTACGCACGCAAGAACGCTTCGGGGCCAGGCACCTGATTGATATTGTCCGGGGCAAGGGCACCGTGCGCGTAACGGAGCTGGGGCATGACCGCCTGCCCACCTTTGGCGTGGGCAAAGACGAGCCGGAAGAGTTCTGGCGCCGGGTCATGGACGCCCTGCTGGCGCAAGGGCTGGCTACGGTGGCGGACGTGTCCTTTCCCACCCCAGCCGTAACCGCGCTCGGCTGGGAGTTGCTGCGCGGCCGGCGTGAGTGCAGCCTGGTACGCGTTGCCGAGAAGAACGAAGCCGAACCCAGGGAAAAAACGCGGCGCGCGAACGCGGCGGCTGTTGCCAACCCGGAACTGTTCACGCAGTTGCGCGCCACCCGCCTCAGCCTGGCCCGCCGGGCCAATGTGCCGCCCTATGTCATTTTTTCGGACCGGACCCTGCGTGAGCTTGCCGAGCGCATCCCGGAAAACGCGGAAGAGATGCTGCGGATACACGGTGTGGGGCAGTACAAGCTTGCCAGCTACGGCGAAAGCTTCCTGCAGGTGCTTCGGGAATGGAAAAGGCGGCCCGGGCAAGACGCCTGAACCGGACTAGCCGGGCTCTGAACAGGCCCGGGGCGCATTGGCCACCGGAAAGGTCAAGCTTTTTTTACGCCGACGGCGCGGTCTGCCTTTGCCGGGTGCAGCAGGCCCTTGCGCCGCAAGCGCAAAGCCACAATCTCCCGCCCGACGCCCAGCATTCTGCCCACTTCAATATATGACAAGGCGTATTCCCGCCTGGCCCTGACGTGCGACAAAGGCGGAAAAAGCGTGTCCACATGGGCCTGCAGCCCTTCATACAACAGGGCCAGGCGCCTGAGGGCCATAAAGGCGTGGGCGAGGATGTCGCAACGTTCTTTTTCGCTTATGACGCCGGGGCGGAAAAAAGATTTTTTTTCTGAAACGGCAAAAAGCCCCACACTGCGCGCGAACTCGGCCATGACGGCATTGGCCTGCTCCCTTGCGCTGTCGCCCCGCACGGCATCATAAGCGGCGCCTTCGCCGCTTTCCTCGTAAAAATCCAGGCAGGCCACGGCAAACTCGGGGCCTTTGCCCACAGCGCCAGGATCACGCTGCACGAGTTTGAATAAAATGGCCATGAGATGGTCGATTTCCCGCTGGCACAAGTCGCCTTCGGCGGCTTTACGAAACTGAAAAAGCAGGCGCTTGCGTTCGTTTCTGCGCCGGACAAGGCAGAAGCAGAGGCAGGCGGCGCCGAGGCTGACGCTGGCGATAAGAAAGACGGGCCATCCGGCCA
>JAJDJN010000270.1 GCA_030267245.1 Desulfovibrio sp. OttesenSCG-928-A18 | reverse complement strand
TATGCGCTGGCGCATGGCTTCTGACGGGGGGAAGGCGGCGACCTTGCCCGAGCGGATGTGTTCCAGCAGTTCCATGCCGTCCAGTCGGGGCATGGAGATATCTGAAAAAAGACAATCAAATTGGTGCAGTTGCAGCGCTTCCAGGGCTTCAACGCCGTCTTCCACACAAAATACGCGGTGGCCGCGTCTTGCGATAAAGGCGCGTACGGCCATGCGGCCCACGCTGTCATCCTCCGCCACCAGGATATCCAGCGGCTCGGGCGCGGCTGCGGTCTCGCCGGGCAGCTGCTCAAAGTCCGGTACGGAGGCTTCGTCGGGCGGCAGCTCAAAAAAGAGCAGGCAACGCACCTCGGTGCCCTTGCCCAGTTCGCTGTCGATGCTGACCGAGCCCTGCATCATGTCCGACAGGCGGCGCACTATGCTCAGGCCGAGGCCCGTGCCCGCGTAACGCCTGTGGCCGGGGCTGTCCACCTGGCTGAAGGCGTCGAAGATGTTGGCCAGCTTGTCGCGCGGGATGCCGATGCCCGTGTCCTTTACGCTTATGGCCAGACCGCACCTGTGCCGCCTGGCCTGGGGCGCCGCTTGGCAACGGACGCGCACGCTGCCGGTGGAGGTGAACTTGATGGCGTTGCCCACCAGGTTGAAGAGTATCTGTTCCAGGCGCGCCGGGTCGCCGAGCAGTCGGGGCGGGAGTTCGGGGTCGATGTGGCAGGAGAAATCCAGGCCCTTGGCCTCCGCCTCCCTTGCGAACAGGTCCAGGGCGGAGGCGATGGCCGTCCGGCAGTCAAAGGGTTCAAGGGCCAGGGACATTTTGCCCGCTTCCATGCTGGAATAGTCAAGGATGTCTGAGATGATGCGCAAGAGGGTGCGGCCCGAGCTCTGTCCGGTCTGGAGGTAGACGCGGTGTTCTTCTTCCAGGGGCATGCCTTCAAGCAACTGCATCATGGCCAGCACGCCGTTGAGGGGGGTGCGCAGTTCGTGGCTGACGCTGGCCAGAAAGGTGTTTTTGGCCTTGTTGGCGGCTTCGGCCGCTTCCTTGGCCTCCTGTAATTCGCGGATAAAGCGGCGCCGGCGCAGGATCAGCCAGGCGCTGTTGATGAAGGTTTCAAGTTCGCGCAGGTCGCTTTCGGAATAATTGGTCGGCCGGTTGCACACGCCCGCCACGCAGACCACGCGCCCTTCCTCCATGGCCGGGGCGATGATGCCCCGCATGACGCGCATTTTATTGTTGAAAACCACGTACAGGGGATTTACGCCGTCCCCGTTGTTGATGCTGCGATAGCGCCGGCCTTCCCTGCCCGTGCTGCCCCCCATCTGCACGATGAGGTCTTCCGGCAGGTAATCGCCGGGCAGCAGTTCGCTGTCCAGGTTGCGGTAGTGGTCGTCGGACCAGAACATGCAGCCCCGGTCGTTATCGTCGCCCGACGGGATGAAGATGAAGCCGCTTTCGCTGCCCGAGAGGGCGAGCACGGTATCCATGACGAAGCGCAGCACCTCATGTTCAGAGGCGCTTTCCATCATGGTCAGTTCGTACAGCGCCTTGATGCGCTGGTCGTCCAGCATGGCGCGGCCTTCCATGGCCCGCTGCTCGGTAATGTCGCGCACCTGGGCCATGGTGTAGCGGATATGGCCCTTGTCGTCGAATTCCGGCCAGAAGGAGCAGTCGCCCACCATTTCGCCGCCGTTGGACACGGAAAAGCGCAGTTCTTCGCGCAGGGCGGTTTTTTCGGCAAAGACCCGGCCCACATGCCGGCGGAATATTTCCTTGTAGCCGCCGGTCAGGTGCACACTGCCGTCCGGCAACCGGTTCAGGCCGTCCAGGTAGCGGTTGAGCGCCGGGTTGACGTACACGGGTTTGAGCTCGCGGTCGAAGCGGATGAAGAGGTCCGGCGAGTTTTCGAGCATGGGGTGGAGGTCTATTTCCGGTTGGCTCCCGCCGGGCGGTATATTGTCATCGCGCAGCACGTCGGTGATGTCCACGCAGATGCCGTCGGCCAGGGCCGGAGCTCCCTGGGCGGTCTTGCGCGTTACGGCGGCCCGCGAGAGCAGGGTGCGCCATTCGCCATCGGCGCGGCGCAACTGGTAGACTATTTCACAGGCATCAAGCAGTCCGGCCCGCATGGCATGGCGGGCCTGGTGAATTCTGTCCAGGTCCGTTGGCGACACCCGCTCCGCCCACCAGTCCTGATTGCCGGTGAAGTCCGGATCGTATTCGCTTTGGGTGATGGCGGTCCATTCTTCCGAATACAGGATGCTGTCCTTGATGATGTCCCATTGAAAGGCCGCAAAGCCGGGCACCCGCAATTGCCCGGCCTTTGGTTCGGGCCGGTGCCTTGTGTCGCCTGCCGCGCTAAAAGGAAGCTTGCGGGACATAGCTGGACTCCATGTTTGCAACGATATGCCGCCGGTCCAAAGGGAACTTGAGTCGGATATTTCATGAGTTTCCGGGGCAGTGCCGCCCCGGACCCCGCCCGGGAAAAATGAGGGGTGCGGGGGCAAAGCCCCCAATTATTCATGCAATATCCGGCCTGGACGGCAAATATCAAAGTTAATCTATTCTATTATGTAGGGTAAAGTGTAAGAAAAGGCAAGAAGCCGATGTGGAGTTCGGCTACC
>JAJDJN010000027.1 GCA_030267245.1 Desulfovibrio sp. OttesenSCG-928-A18 | reverse complement strand
CGCAGCTCATGGCCTATGCCTTTGCCCTGTCGGACAAGGAAACGGCCTTTAACAAGCTGGCTGTGAACATGCAGCCGGCCCTGGCCTGTATGCGGGCCCGGGCGGCGGAACTGGAACAACAGGAACGGGATAAAGCCGCCGCAAAGGCCGCCAAAGACAAGGCCGCCGCCAGGCGGCAGTCCGCCGGCGCGGAGCCGGTCTCTGGCGCTGCCAGGGCAAAGGACGGCGCTTTGGAATCTGACACGGGCGCCGCTGCCGCAAGCGACGCCGGGAGCGCGGACGGCGCTTTTGCCGCGCGGGGAGGCCGGGCATGAGAATAGGAGTCTTCATCTGCCACTGCGGCAGCAATATTGCCGGCACCGTCGATTGCGCCGGGGTCGCGGCACAGGCGGCGCGCTTTCCCGACGTGGCCTATTCCACGGACATCATGTACGCCTGCGCCGAACCCGGCCAGGACGCCATCATCGAGGCCATCCGGGAACACGGGCTCACCGGGGTTGTTGTTGCCTCGTGCACCCCGCGCATGCACGAGCCGACCTTCCGCCGCGCGGTGGAACGTGCGGGGCTGAACCGCTACATGTTTGAAATGGCCAACATCCGGGAGCATGTGTCCTGGATCGGCAAGGACATGGACGCTAACACCAACAAGGCCGCTGAACTGGTGCGCATGGCCGTCGCCAAGCTCCGCCTGAACAGGGAACTTACGCCCAAGTCCTTTCCGGTGACCAAGCGCGTGCTGGTCATCGGCGGCGGCGTGGCCGGCATTCAGGCCGCCCTGGATGCGGCCGACGCCGGGCTGGAAGTGGTTCTGGTGGAAAAAGAGCCGTCCATCGGCGGGAAAATGGCCAAGCTGGACAAGACCTTTCCCACGGTGGACTGTTCCAGTTGCATTCTCGGACCACGCATGGTGGATGTGGCCCAGCATCCGAAGATCACCCTGTATGCGGCGGCCGAAGTGGAGAGCGTTTCCGGCTATGTGGGTAATTTTTCCGTGCGCATCCGTAAAAAAGCCACCTGCGTGGACTGGGATAAATGCACCGGCTGCGGACTGTGCACCGAAAAGTGCCCGTCCAGAAAGTCCTACGACCGCTTCAACGAAGGGGTGGGGCCGACCACGGCGATAATTATCCCTTTTCCGCAGGCCATCCCCAAAAAGGCGAGCATCGAGCGCGAGTTCTGCCGCCAGTTCACCAGGGGCAAATGCGGCGTGTGCGCCAAGGTCTGCCCCACCGGCGCCATTGACTACGATATGCAGGACAGCTTCGTGGAGGTCGAGGTCGGCGGCATTGTGGCCGCCACCGGCTATGATCTGATGGACTGGACGGTATACGAGGAATATGGCGGCGGGCGCTATCCGGATGTCATCACCTCCCTGCAGTACGAGCGCCTGCTTTCGGCCTCCGGACCCACCGGCGGCCATGTGCGCCGCCCCTCGGACGGGGCCGAGCCCAGGGACGTGGTCTTCATCCAGTGCGTGGGCTCGCGCGACCCTTCCGTGGGCCGCCCCTATTGTTCGGGTTTCTGCTGCATGTACACGGCAAAGCAGGCCATTTTGACCAAGGATCATATCCCCGATTCCCAGAGCTATGTCTTCTATATGGACATCCGCTCGCCGGGCAAGGGCTATGACGAATTCACGCGCAGGGTGCAGGAGGAATACCAGGCCCAGTATATACGGGGCAGGGTGTCGCGCATCTATCCCAGTCGGGGCAAGCTTGTTGTCTGCGGGGCGGATACCCTCATGGGCACCCAGGTGGAGGTCGCCGCCGACCTCGTGGTCCTGGCCGTGGGCGGAGAAGCGGCGCACGGCGCGCCGCAACTGGCGGAAAAGCTGCGTATTTCCTACGATCAGTATGGTTTTTTCATGGAGGGGCACCCAAAGCTCAAGCCAGTGGAAACGAACACCGCCGGCGTGTTTCTGGCCGGTTCCTGCCAGGGGCTCAAGGACATACCTTCGTCCGTGGCCCAGGGCAGCGCGGCGGCGGCCAAGGTCATCGGGCTGCTGTCCAGGGATATGCTGGAATCCGACCCCCAGATAGCCCAGGTCACTGTCAGCCGCTGCATCGGCTGCGGCAAATGCATCGAGGTCTGCCCCTTCAAGGCCATTCAGGAAATAGACCTGCGCGGCCAGCCCAGGGCGGAAGTCATCGAAACAGTGTGTCAGGGCTGCGGCGTATGTAACGCCACCTGTCCGCAGGGGGCCATACAGCTCTCGCATTTTACCGACAACCAGATCCTTGCGGAAGTGGAGGCCCTGTGCAGATTCTGAGCCGGCGGCCAGTCCGCATGTTGCAGCATGCGCCGGGGGCATTTTAATCATGCACTATTCAGCTAAAGGAAGCGCGGAGGCTTTATGGCGGTAATGCAGGGAAAAGAGCTGCGCATTGTGGGCTTTTTATGCAACTGGTGTTCATACGGAGGCGCGGATACCGCCGGGGTGGGGCGTTTCGCCCAGCCCACGGACCTGCGCATTGTGCGCGTGCCCTGTTCGGGGCGCATCAACCCCCTGTTCATCCTCAAGGCGCTCACATCCGGAGCTGACGGCGTTCTCGTGTCCGGCTGCCACCCCCGCGACTGCCATTATGCGGAAGGCAACTACTACGCCCGCCGCAGGCTGGAAGTGATGCGCGGGCTTTTGCCCGTGCTCGGCATCGACCCCGGGCGTTTTGAGTATACCTGGGTTTCCGCGTCCGAAGGGCAGCGCTGGCAGCATGTTGTTGAGGAGTTTACAAAGCAGATCCATGCCCTCGGCCCGATCGGGCGCTTTCCGGATGCGCCGGAACTGGCCTCGCTCGGCCTGGGAGCTGGCTGAAATACCGCCTGCCGCACCATGAAAAGGGCGGCAGGGGCTTTTGTACGGGTTTTGTCAAGGAGATCCCATGGCCATAGAGCAAGAATTGCAGGCAGCCGTCAAAGCCGCTCTGCCCGAACTGGACTGTATCATCGGCTGGGGGCCGGGGCCGGACGCGCTCAGGGACGCGCCCCTGTTTCTGCGTGATGCCGCCGACGCCGATGTCTTGAGGGCGGGTTTTTTTTCGGTGAACAACCCGGCCCTTTTTCTGCCGGAATACAAAGGCCGTAAAATCGGCGTGCTGGTCAAGGGCTGCGACGCCCGCTCCGTGGGCCAACTGCTGCTTGAAGGGCTCGTGCGCCGTGAAGATCTGTTTGTCATCGGCTTTCCCTGTTCCGGAGTCATTGACGCGGGCAAGGCGGCAGCCCTGATTGCGGACAGGTGCGAGGCCGGCGAACTGCGCTCCGTGCGCGAACAGGGTGATTCCATTGTGCTTGAAGGGCCGGACGGAGCCTTCAGCCTGGCAAAAAAAGATGTACGCGCCGACAAGTGCGAGCGCTGCCTTTTTCCCAACGCCATGGATGCGGATCTCTTTGTTGGCGAAAAACGCGCCCCCTTTGCCGAGCTTGACGAATACGCCGACCTTGCCGCCTTTGAGCAAGCCCCCCTGGAAGAGCGCATGGCCTTCTGGGAGAAGGAGATGTCCCGCTGCATCCGCTGTTACGCCTGCCGCGACGCCTGTCCCTTGTGCGTATGCAGGGATCAGTGCGTGGCGGTCGCCAGGGATCCTCACTGGCTGAGCCAGGCGGACGGGATCCGGGACAAGCTGTTTTTTCAGATTATACACGCCTCCCACCTGGCCGGCCGCTGTACCGGCTGCGGCGAATGTGAGCGCGCCTGCCCCATGGGCATTCCGGTGCTTTTGCTCAAGCGCGCCCTTTCCCGGCGGGTGGAAACGCTCTTTGCCTACAGGGCAGGCATTGATATGCAAGGCAGGCCGCCCTTGCTCACCTTCAGCCTGGAAGAGCCCAGAATCAAAGAGAGGGACTGGTGATGAGCGACAGATCCTTTACGCCCGCGTTCATCTCCTTCAAGGCCCTGTCCGGCTGGCTGCGGGCCCTGGCGCAAAAGGCAACGGTGCATGCGCCCCGGCGGGAAGGCCGGGCAGTTGTGTACCGGGAGCTTGGCGACGGGCAAGGGCTTGAGTCCTTTCTGCGGCCCACTGAATCGGCCAAGCATGTACTCTTTCCCCGGTCCGAGGCGCTTTTTTCCTTTCAACGCCAGGGGGAGGCCGCTGGTGCGGCTTCGGGAAAGATCCGCCTGCAGGAACCGGAAGGCGAGGGCCCGGCCATCATTTTCGGGGCCCTGTCCTGTGACGCCAGGGGCTTTTTGTCCTTTGATCCGGTCTATGACGGCTGCGGCACCGCCCAGGCCGTGGGCGGCATTGCCAAAGATCCCTATTATCTGCGTCGGCGCGCCAATACCAGCATCATTGTCCGGGCCTGCAAAAGCGCCCTCAATACCTGCTTCTGCCACTGGGTCGGCGGCGGACCGGCCTCGACCGAAGGGGCCGATCTGCTTGCCACGGACCTGGAAGGCGGGCTGCTGCTGAGCCCTTGCAGCGAAGCCGGCGCGGCCCTTCTGGAGCATCCGGACTGCGTTCCCGCGCTGCCGGAGCAGATCGCGGCGGCGGCGGCGCTCCATGCGGCCGCGGAACGCAGCCTGGGCGAGGCCCCGCCGGCCGGCGAACTGGCCGCATCCCGCGCAGCCCTGCTGGCGCTTTTTGAAAACAGCGAATTCTGGCAGCGCCAGAGCGCGCAATGCCTTTCCTGCGGAGCCTGCACCTATCTCTGCCCGACCTGTTACTGCTTCAATATCACCGATGAAAGCAACGGAATCGCCGGCGCCCGCCTGCGCTCCTGGGACAGTTGCATGTCGGCCCTGTTCACCCTTGAGGCCAGCGGGCACAACCCTCGCGCGGCCAAGGCCGCGCGGCTGAAAAACCGGGTCGGGCACAAATTTTCCTATTATCCGGCCATACATGAAGGGCGTTTTTCCTGTTGCGGCTGCGGCCGCTGCATCAAAAGCTGCCCCTCGTCCGTGGATATCCGCAAGATAGTCCTTGCCGCCATCAAGGAGGCCGCCCATGTCTAAGGCCCAATCCGCCGCTCAGTCCGCAGCCGGGACAGCGCCCGGCAAGGGCCCGGGGCCCGGCGCCCGCCCCGCTTTTGCCGGGGATTTGCCCAACCCCTATCTGCCCATGCCGGCAACGGTGATCGAGGTGATCAACGAAAGCCCGAGCATCAAGACCTTCCGTCTGGTCCTGAATGACGAGCGGGCCATGCGCGATTTTCATTTCGAACCCGGGCAGGTGGGGCAGTTGTCCATGTTCGGAGTTGGCGAGTCCACCTTTGTGATCAATTCTCCGCCCACGCGCAAGGATTACCTGCAGTTCAGCGTCATGAAGGCGGGGGAGAACACGGCCGCGCTGCACGGCCTCTCAGCCGGCGACACCGTCGGTGTGCGGGCGCCGCTGGGGAACTTTTTTCCCTACGAAAGCATGAAGGGCAAGGACATTGTCTTTATCGGCGGCGGCATCGGCATGGCGCCCCTGCGCACTCTGCTGCTTTTCATGCTGGACACGCGCAAGGACTACGGCAGGATTCGCCTGCTCTACGGGGCCAGAAGCCCGCAGGACATGGCCTTTTCGGCCGAACTGCCGGACTGGCTGGTGCGCGGGGATCTGGAAACCGTGCTCACCATCGATCGTGAGGCCGAAGGCTGGGAGCACAAGGTCGGCCTTATCCCCAATGTGCTGCTTGAAATGGCCCCCGCTCCGGAAAACTGCGTGGCCGTTACCTGCGGGCCGCCGATCATGATCAAATTCACCCTGCAGGCCCTGGAAAAACTGGGCTTCGCTCCCGAACAGATCGTCACCACCCTTGAAAAACGCATGAAGTGCGGCATAGGCATCTGCGGCCGCTGCAACATCGGGGACAAGTACGTCTGTGTAGACGGCCCGGTGTTCACTCTGGCCCAGTTAAAGGGCATGCCCAACGAACTGTGAGGCCCGCCAAAGGGGCGCCGCCCCGGACTCCGTCAGGGGCTCCGCCCCTGAACCCCGCCAGGGGCGCTGCCCCTGGACCCCGCAATGGGCATGATGCCCCTTGAGCCCCATTGGTGAGCGCACAGCTGCTGCCTTAGCCTGGGATTGCCGGGAGTCCGGGGGAGATTTGCCCCTGGACTCCCGGCAATCCCAGGCCGGGGCATTATCCTTTTATCATTGCCGCATGCGGATTTTCCTGCTTGTCATCCCACGGACTCTCTGGTACAGAAGTCGGACCTGATTTCCCTCAGGAATTTTTTTGTTGGTCGGAGGACATGTATGTCTACAACTTCGGAACTGGAATCGGGCTTCGATGCTGAAATGAGCTTCGAAAGCGCCCTGGAAAACTACCTGAACCCTGATTTTGGCGATTTGGAAGAAGGCTCCATCGTAAAAGGCGAAGTGGTGCGCATTGATGCGGATCACATCCTGGTGGACGTGAACTTCAAGTCGGAAGGCCAGATCCCCGCAAGTGAATTTCGCGATGCGGCAGGCAACATCGGCGTACAGGTCGGCGACAAGGTGGATGTTTTTGTTGCGCGCAAAAACGAGATGGAAGGCACCATCACCTTGTCTTATGAAAAGGCCAAACGCATGCAGCTCTTTGACCAGCTCGAAGAGGTGCAGGAAAAGAACGCCACCTGCAAAGGCTGCATCCTCCGCCGCATCAAGGGCGGCTACACAGTGGATCTCGGCGGGGTGGAAGCCTTCCTGCCCGGCTCGCATGTGGACCTGCGGCCGGTGCCGGATATGGACGCCCTGGTCAATCAGGAGTTTGAGTTCCGCGTTCTCAAGATCAACCGCAGACGCAGCAACGTGATTGTGTCGCGCCGCGTGCTCCTGGAAGAAGAACGTGATTCCAAGCGGCAGGATCTGCTCGCCACCCTGGCCGAAGGCCAGATCGTCAAGGGCAGGGTCAAAAACATCACCGAATACGGCGTGTTTGTCGACCTCGGCGGCCTTGACGGCCTTTTGCACATCACCGACATGTCCTGGAAGCGCATCCGCCATCCCAAGGAAATGGTCACCATGGGCCAGGAACTGGAACTCAAGGTGCTTTCCTTTGACCGGGAGAATCAGAAAGTATCCCTGGGCCTCAAGCAACTTGTGGCCGACCCCTGGCAGGATATCACGGAGAAGTTCCCCGCTAACGCCCGCCTGGGCGGCAAGGTGACCAACCTTGTGGATTACGGCGCCTTTGTGGAGCTTGAGCCCGGCGTGGAAGGCCTGGTGCACATTTCTGAAATGTCCTGGACCCGTAAACTGCGCCACCCCTCCCAGATGGTCAAGGTCGGCGAAGAGGTCGAGGTGGTCATCCTCGGCGTGGATCAGGAAAAGAAGCGCATCTCCCTCGGCATGAAGCAGGTCAAGCCCAATCCCTGGGAAGTGGTTGCCGAAAAGTTTCCCGAAGGCACCATCCTTGAAGGCGCGATCAAGAACATCACCGAGTTCGGCATGTTCATCGGCATCGAGGACGGCATCGACGGACTCATCCATGTATCCGATATCAGCTGGACGAAAAAGATCCGCCATCCGAGCGAAGCCTACCAGGTGGGCGACATGGTCCAGGCCAAGGTGCTCACCGTGGACCAGGAGAATGAAAAATTCACCCTGGGCGTGAAACAGCTGACCGAAGACCCCTGGTCCTACGTGCCCGACCGCTACCCCGTGGGCTCCCTCATCGAAGGCCTGATCACCAATATCACCGATTTTGGCGTCTTTGTTGAAGTCGAAGAGGGCATCGAAGGGCTGGTGCATGTTTCTGAAATCAGCAACAAAAAGGTCAAGTCTCCTGCGGAAATGTTCAAGGAAGGCGTGACGATTCAGGCCAAGGTGATCCATGTCTCCGCCGAGGAGCGCCGCCTGGGCCTGTCCATCAAACAGCTGAAGGAAGAAGAAGAGCGCAAGAAGCCCAAGGAGTTTCGTTCCGGATCACCTGATTCCGGCGGCCAGACCCTTGGCGACTTCCTGAAACAGGCCACGGAGGAAGCCCAGGAGGCGGCGCAGGAAAGCGCGCCCCAGATCGCTGAAGCCTCTGCCAGCCCCGCTACCCCCGCCATTGAAGACGGCGCAAGCGGAACCCCGGTTCAGGAAAGCGCAAGCGAAGCGCAGGCTGAAGCTCCGATCGAAGATGCCGCCGTGGCACCGACGGATGCAATGGCTGAAGAAGAAAAGAAAACTGAATAGGCATCTTGCACCAGGGCCGGTTCACATTGGCGTGAACCGGCCCAAACTGCAGAAACTGCCCCTACAGTTAACCCGGATTTTTACTCGAAGCGCAAAATCCGGGTGGCCGACTGCGACAGCAAGCGGCCCGCAAGCGAGCAGCGCAACGTGCCTTTGGCTCAAAATCCGTTGCGGATTTTGAGCGCATACCGGAAAAGAGCTTTTTACAATTTGCATACTGGCCAAACTTAGCAGCATGTGGTATAATATCTTGTTTTTACAATGTAAAAGCATCGAGCATGCTGGCGTTGGCGCAATATTCAGGTCAAGATAGAACAGATGCATTGTTGTTTTCGGCCCGCGCTTTGCGCGGGCCTTCTTTTCTGGTGCCGTTCCCGCTTTTATTGCTTGCGTATTGCTCCGACACGGAATTTAGCGTAAGGTGAAGCCTCTGTTGAATGCGTACCCTGTGTATGGCGGCTGCCGGCGCAACGGCTTCGTCAATGATTGGCAAAAGAACCGGCAGATATCCGGAAACAGCGCTGCCGCGGTAAGCGCGGCGGCGCTGCAATATATTCAGTCGGGATTTTTCCCCTCCCCAGGCGATTTTCATGAAAAGAAACGCGGATCGCGCACTAATACATGAACTCATTCGGTCGTCGCAGTCTCCGCAGGTTCTGGTGCGCATGAAAAACGGCACACTGGAGGACTGGAACACGGGCTTTGCCAGGCTTTGCCCCGTACCCCCGGTCCAGGGCGGCTACTTTACGGCTTGTGGATTTTCTCCCTCCCTGCTGGATGACTTGCGCAAGCGCTGTGACGTTCCGGACAAGGACAGCGCTAGCGCCCTTGTCTGGCGGGGTGGCCATGATGCGGGGGGCCTTGCGGACCCTGCTGGTGCCGCAGGTGTTGCTGGCGCCGCACAGGCCGGGGCTGGCGCAAAGACCGCTCCTGTCCCGCCTTTCCTGAGCTTTCGCCTGTCCTTTTATAACCGGGACAGCGACCTGGCCCTGATCGCCGTTTCCCGCCCAGGCTCCTGGGATCTTGTTGTAAACCGCTCCAATGAAGAAAAGATCTTTGACGCCTTTCCCGGCATGCTGGTCCTGCTTGACGCGCAGGCAAGCTTTGTAGCCTGCAATAAAGCCTTCAGCGATTTTTTTGAGGTGGACGCTTCCGCCATCTTCGGGCAGTCCTTTCCCTTGATCATGGACCCGGCTGGAGCGCGCGAGGCGGCAAGGCTCTTTGCCCGTTGCTTTGCGGAGCGTGAACGCCAGGCCGGCGTGCTCTCTTTTGTCGTCAGGGGCGCAAGGCGCTGGCTTGAAGTGGCGCAGCATCCGCTTGCCGATTCCGGGGGCAAGCTCCGCGGTGTGCTTGCCGTGCTCATGGACGTGACGGAACAGCAGTCGATGGAAAAGAACCTGCAGCGCAGGGACCGCCTGCTGCAGGGCACCAGCAGGGCCGCGCAACTGCTGTTGTCCGATACCGGCAATTTTGACGAAACGGTCAACACGGTCCTGGCCAGCCTGGGCGAAATAACCGGCGTTGACAGGGTCTATGTCTGGCGCATCCATCCAAGTCCGCACCCGGAACTTAACCCGGAACTGCACACCACCCAGCTCTATGAATGGTCCCAGGGCGCCGAACCGCAGCAGGACCTGGATATATGCACCAACCGCCCTGTTTCCGAAGCCATTCCCACCTGGATTGACACTTTTCTGGCCGACAGATGCGTCAACAACCTGGTCCGGAACATGCACCCCCTTGAACAGGAGCAATTGCTGCCCCAGGGGATTGTGTCCATCATGACCGCCCCCATAAGCTTTCATGGCGAACTCTGGGGTTTTATCGGTTTTGACGACTGCCACTCGGAGTATGTCTGGAGCGAATCGGAAGAAAATATCCTGCGGGCGGCCGGAACCATCATCGGCACGGCCATCCGCAATCAGCTCATGAACGAGGCCCTGCGCGAGTCGCAAGCGCGTTTTCGGATGGTGGAGGAGGCCACGGGCGAGATTATCTGGTCCATAGACAGGGACAGCCGCATCGACTACCTCTCCGAAAAAATCACTCCGGTGCTGGGATACCTGCCCGAGGAACTGCTGGGCAGGACCTGGAGCAGCCTGTGCGTGGAGCCCGAAGCATTGTCCGTGAGCGTGGGGCCTGAAAACTCCATCCTGCGCAATGTGGAACAGGCCATGCGCTGCAAGGACGGCGGCATCAAGTGGCTGCGGACCTCATGCATCTTTTTGTTTGACGGGCAGGGCGCAATGACCAGGGGCTTCGGCACGAGCATGGACGCCACCGAGGTCAGACAGGCGCAGGAGGAAATCAACCGGGCCAAGGACGCTCTGGAACTGGCCAACGAACAGTTGGCCGCAGCTGCGGAAGTGGCCAACAATCTGGCCATGCAGGCGCACAAGGCCAATCTTGCCAAAGGGGAATTTCTGGCCAATATGAGCCATGAAATTCGAACTCCAATGAACGCGATCATGGGCATTGTGCACCTGGTGCTGCGGACCGAACTGAGCCAGCGGCAACGGAATTTTGTGCAAAAGATTGACTTCGCCAGCCGTTCTTTGCTGCGCATTATTAATGATATCCTTGATTTTTCCAAGATCGAGGCCGGCAAGATGGAAATGGAGGAAGTCTCTTTTCATGTGGAAGACGTGGTGCGGGGCATCTGCGACCTTGCGGCGCACAGGGCGGCGGAAAAAGGCCTTTCCCTGCGTATCGACATAGCGCCGGACGTGCAGGGCCCTTTCCGGGGCGATTCCCTGCGCCTTGCGCAGGTGCTGACCAATCTTGTGACCAATGCCATCAAGTTTACGGCAAAAGGCGCTGTCGATATCAGCGTAAGGCAGGAAAAAGAAGATGCCGACGCCGTTACCCTGCATTTTCTTGTCAAGGACATGGGCATCGGCATCAGGCCGGAGCAGTTGTCCAGGCTGTTCACCCCCTTCAGCCAGGCCGACAGTTCCACCACTCGCCGCTATGGCGGTACGGGGCTCGGCCTTGCCTTGTGCAAGAAGCTGACCAACCTCATGGGCGGCGATATCTGGTGCATAAGCGAGCAGGGCAAAGGCTCGGAGTTTCATTTCACCTCCCGCTTTCCCCGCAGCAGCGAGAAGGCGAGCTGGGACGAAACCCGCGCCAGGGAACACGAGCAGGAACTGAACCTTGTCCGTGATTTTGCGGGCAGCAGGATACTGCTTGTGGAAGACAACGACATCAATCAACTCGTGGCCGAAGAGATGCTCTCCCAGGCCGGCATGCGGGTAAGCATTGCCGGCAACGGTGAAGAAGCCCTGCGCATGCTGCAGGAAGAAGAGTTCGACCTGGTGCTCATGGATATACAGATGCCTGAAATGGACGGACTGACCGCCACAAAGCACTTGCGGGCGCAGGAACGCTTCTCGTCCCTGCCGGTGATCGCGATGACCGCCCACGCCATGAGCGACGACAAGCAGAAAAGCCTTGCCGTGGGCATGAACGCCCATATCACCAAGCCCATAAATTCCCTGGAACTCTTCCAGACCCTGGCCGAATGGCTGCCCAAGAGCAATGAGCGACAACTGTAAGCCACGAAAACAAGGAGTTTTTTATGAGCCGTATAGAAAGGGATTTTCTCGGAGAAAAAACACTGCCCGATAAAGTATATTATGGCGTGCAGACCAAGCGCGGCAGGGACAATTTCAACATCACCGGCTTGAAAACCTCGCGCGAGCCCAAGCTGGTCAAGGCCTTCGGCTATGTGAAAAAGGCCGCCGCCCTTGCCAACCGGGATCTTGGCGCCCTGGAGCCGGATGTGGCCGAGGCCATATGCAAGGCCTGCGACAGGCTGATCGCGGGGGAATTCGCGGAGCAGTTCGTCACCGACTTCATCCAGGGCGGCGCCGGAACCTCCATGAACATGAACGCCAACGAGGTCATTGCCAACGTGGCCCTTGAGATGCTCGGTAAAGCCAAAGGGGATTACGCCGTCATCAACCCCAACGATCATGTGAACTGCTCCCAGTCCACCAATGACGCCTATCCCACGGCCTTTCGCCTGGCCCTGATCCTGCGCCTGGAATCATACGCCAAGGCCCTGCTGGCCCTGCAGGAGCGCTTTGCCGAAAAAGGGGTGGAGTTCGACCGGGTGCTGAAAATGGGGCGCACGCACCTGCAGGACGCCGTGCCCATGTCCATGGGAGCGGAGTTTCACGGCTTTGCCACCACCATCAGCGAGGAAATCCAGCGCATCCAGGAGTCGGAAAACCTGCTGAAGGAAGTGAACCTCGGCGCCACCGCCATCGGCACCTCGGTAAACGCCCCTGAAGGTTATCCGGCCCTGGCCACCCGCTACCTGGCGGAGCTTACCGGCATCGACTTCGTGCTGGCAACGGATTTGGTGGAAGCCACTTCCGACACCGGCGCCTATGTGCAGCTCTCGGGCGTGATCAAGCGCACGGCCGTGAAGCTGACCAAAATTTGCAACGATCTGCGCCTGCTTGCCTCTGGCCCGCGTTGCGGCTTTAATGAAATCAGCCTGCCGCAACTGCAGCCCGGCTCTTCCATCATGCCCGGCAAGGTGAACCCGGTAATTCCCGAGGTGGTGAACCAGGCCGGCTTTCTGGTCATCGGCTTCGACCTCACTGTGACCCTGGCCGCCTCGGCCGGGCAGTTGCAGCTTAACGTGATGGAGCCGGTCATCGGCTTTGCCCTGTTCAGTTCCATCAATGTCATGCAAAATGCGGTGAACAGCCTGAACCACAACTGCGTCAAAGGGATCCGGGCCAATGCCGAACATACCAGGGCCATGGTCATGAACTCCCTGGGCATAGTAACCCAGCTCAGCCCCATTCTCGGCTATAAAAAATGCGCCGACATCGCACGCGAAGGCTTTGAACAGAACAAGTCCCTGCATGACATCGTGGTGACGGAGCAAAAGTTGATCAGCCAGGAAAAATGGGACGAAGTGTTCTCCTTTGACAACCTTATCAAGCCCAAATTCATCAAAAAATAGCCGGCCCTTCCCCTTGCGGGCGTCCTTGCGCGCGGCGGCCATTTTTCGTGAGGAATACAGTGAAAACACTGGGTATTATCGGAGGCATGGGACCAGAGGCGACCCATGATCTGTACGGCAAAATAATCAGACTCACGCCCGCTGCCAGAGATCAGGAGCATCTGCATGTAATTATCGACAGCTACGCCCGTATCCCGGATCGTACGGCCTGCATCATGGGCCGGGGTGAAGACCCGACGCCCTTTCTGGTGGAGTCGGCCCTGCGTCTGGAAAAGGCGGGCGCGGAGGTGCTGTGCATGCCGTGCAACACGGCGCACCACTTCCTGCCCGCCATTATGGACCGCAGCTCCTTGCCTTTTATCAGCATTGTGGACAGCGCCGTGGCGGCCTTGCTCACCCTGCCCGTCAGGCCGAAAGCCGTTTATGTCATGGCCACCGCCGGCACCCTGGCGGCCGGGGTGTATGAATTGTCCCTGAACGCGCATGGCATGGACCAGTTGCCCATGCCCGAAAACCTGCAGCAAAATCTCATGCATTGCATCTATGAGGGTGTGAAGAAAGGTAAAACGCTTGAAGTGGTGCCGCTTTTTCAAAGCGTCCTTGACGCCCTGGCCCAGTCCGGACCCGATGCGCTGATCGCGGCCTGCACCGAGTTGCCCCTTTTGCTGGAACATGTTCGAAGCGCTGTGCCTGTAGTGGATGCGACCCAGGAACTGGCCCGAAAGGCCGTGGAGTATTGTTTGCGGGATGATGGCGCCGGCCTTTGACCTCCAGGCCTGCCCGGCAGGCCCCGGCCGGCAGCAGAACTGATTGCGCGATCATACAGGGGATCCCGACGCTGCCGGCGCAAGTGCCAATAGTGACAATTTGCCGGTTCAGGGTACCAGGCCCCCTGACGGGGATCCCTAAGGGGCTTAAGCCTCTTTGGGCACCGGAGGCGCCATCTGGCAGGATATTCGGGAATACTGAAAAAAGTGCTTGTGTGAGGCCGGAGCTGTGGCGTAGCATGGCCCCGGACCGACATTGAGAAATATATCCCAAACCGTGCAAGGTGATCGGCTGTCGCAATCGGGGCTTGCCACACAAGGCCCTGTCGCTCAGCCGGAGCTGTTGTCCGTCCAGCGCCAGTCCAGGCTGCCGGATTCCATGCAATGCCGCAACCAGATACTTAGGAGGGTGTTATGGCAAGTGAGACGAAAAAAGGCATTTTTTCGTGGTATTTTCAAACAAGCCTGCTGCTGCGCATACTTGTGGGTCTAATCCTGGGCGTGATTGCCGGCTGCATCCTCGGCTATATGCCGGAAGCGGCAGACAAATTCATCACCTACAGCAAGTTTTTCGGCGATCTCTTCATCCGCCTCCTGAAAATGATTGTGGTGCCTGTGATCTTTTTCTCCCTGATCACCGGCGCGGCCAGCATAAAGCCGAACCAGCTCGGACGGGTCGGGATCAAGATCCTTCTCTTTTACATCATAACCAGCGTTATCGCCGTGTGTATCGGCATAGTGCTGGCCAATATCTTCCAGCCGGGCGTGGGCTTCAACATCGTGGGCGACGCGGCCGTGCAGGGCAAGGCTGCCGCTCGGCCCAGCCTGATGCAGGTCTTTTTGAACATTGTTCCGACCAACCCCGTGGAATCGCTTGCCAAGGGCGATGTGCTCCCGATAATTTTCTTCTCCCTGTGCTTTGGCATCGGTCTTGCGCTGCTGCGTGAAGCCAGCAATGAAAGTATCTCCAACGCCGCCAACAAGCTCTTCAGTGTCCTCTCGGCCTGCGCGGAAGTCATGTACAAGGTTGTCGGCGGCATCATGCAGTATGCCCCCATCGGCGTCTTTGTACTTATTGCCATCGTCTTTGCCCAGCAGGGGCCAAAAGCCATCGGGCCGCTGCTCTTTGTCACGCTGACCGTGTATGTGGGCCTTGTCCTGCATCTGGTGTTCGGCTACGGCCTGATTCTTACGCTCTATAAACTGAGCCTGGTCAAGTTCCTGCGCGGGGTATACGAGGCCTCGATCACCGCCTTTGTGACCCGCTCTTCCAGCGCGACCCTGCCCATTACCCTGCGCGTGTCGGAAGAAAAGCTGGGCGTGCCGCGCTCGGTCTCCTCCTTTACCCTGCCCATCGGCGCGACAGTGAACATGGACGGCACCAGTATCTATCTTGCCGTGTGCGCCATGTTCATCGCCTTTGCCACGGGCCAGCCCCTGGATGCCAACCAGCAGCTCACCGTGGTCATCACCGCGACCCTTGCCGCCATAGGCACCGCCGGCGTACCCGGCGCCGGAGCGATCATGCTGCTGATGGTGCTTGAGTCCGTCGGCCTGAAGGTTACGGAAGGCTCGGCCGTTGCCGCCGCCTACGCCATGATCCTCGGCATCGACGCCCTGCTTGACATGGGCCGCACCTGCATGAACGTGACCGGCGACGTGGTCGGCGCGATCGTGGTCTCCAAGAGCGAAAAAGCGCTTGAT
>JAJDJN010000269.1 GCA_030267245.1 Desulfovibrio sp. OttesenSCG-928-A18 | reverse complement strand
AAATCAGAGTTACTCTATACAAAGTGAATGAAAAGGTAAACAGTATTATAAATAACAGGGAAGTGAAAGAGCGGTAGCGGTTTTTTACATTACAAAAAAAGGATGGCGCACCGGAATTGGCGCGCCACCCCGAAAAGCCTGCAGGCGAGCTTTGCTTGCCGTCAAGCCAGGCATTTAAATTGTTGATTTTACTGTTGCAGCTTCTCCAGCAGCACTTTGAGTTCCTGGGCCATACGCGACAGCTCGTGCACCGCGCTGGCCGACTGGCTCATGCCATTGGCGGTTTCTTCCGCAATACGGTTGATATCGTCCACCGAGCGGTTGATTTCTTCCGAGGTGGCGGATTGCTCCTCGGCGGCGGTGGCAATGCTGGCAATCAGAGCGGTGTTGGTGTTGGCAAGGTTCTGGATTTCGGACAGGGCGGTTCCGGAAACCTGCGCCACTTCCGTGGCTCTGGTGCTGCTTTCAGCGGCTTTGCTCACCCGGTCGATGTTGGCGCTGGTGGCGGACTGGATATTCCGGATATTCGTCTCCACCTCCGACGTGGCGTGCATGGTTTTTTCAGCCAGCTTGCGCACTTCGTCGGCCACCACGGCAAAGCCACGGCCCGCTTCACCGGCCCGGGCGGCTTCTATGGCCGCGTTCAGCGCCAGCAGGTTCGTTTGATCGGCAATATCCGAAATCACGTTCAAGACACTGCCGATGGCCTTGGTCTGCTCGCCCAGCTTGCGCATGTTCTGGTCGACTTCAGCCGAGACCGTGTTCACATCGGTAATGGCCGCGATTACCTGATTGACAAGGGAGGCGCCCTCTGTGGCCTTTTTGCTTGTGGCGTCGGCCTGCTCGCTGGCCGAGGCGGCGTTGCGGGCCACTTCCAGTACGGTGGAGTTCATCTCTTCCATGGCCGTGGCCGTGGAGGCCGCCCGTTCCCGCTGTACGTCGGCGCCGCTACTGACCTGCGACACCTGGGCGGAGAGTTCTTCAGAGGCCGCCGCCACCCGGTTGGATATTTCCCCGGCCTGGTGCGCCACATCAAGGATCATGCGCTGGGTGTCCTTGACCTGGGTCAGATCGGTTATCAACTGCAGCACGGCGGCAAGCTTGCCGTCCTTGTCGGCAAAGGGGATGGCGGTATAGGAGACGTCCATGCGCCTGCCCTGGGGGTGGGCCACGGTTTCGCCGTTGGCCGGGCTCATGGTGCTGACAGCTTTTTGCATGGCGCACTGGGGCGTCCCGTAATCTTCCCTGCCCATGACCTCGCCGCAGGTTTTGCCCTGAAAGTTTTCGCCGGCAATGCTTTTGGCCACATTATTGAGATAAACGACCCTGAGGTTCTTATCCAGCACAACCACGGGCGAGGTCAGCGAATTGAGTATTTTCTGGAAGCGCTCGAGCATGCTGTTGGTGCCTGTCACAAGCTCGGAAAAAGCGCCGGGGAACTTGGACGCATCCCCCTGCACCAGGATGTTCCCGGCTTCAAGGGCTTCTTCCAGATGCGTGTATTCGGCCACAATGGCATTCAGCGATACGGGGATCGAACGCAAGGCATCGGCCAGAACGCCTATTTCATCCTTGCGCTTTACGGAGAGTGAGCCGTCAAGCTTGCCCCTGGAAATATCCGACGCGAATTCCACACCTTTTTTCAGGGCGGACACTATGGGATTGATCAGCACGAACAGCAGGAGCGCGCCAAGCAGGATCGAAACGGCAATGATGATGAAGCTGGTGCGGGACAATGTGTTCAGGGGTGAAAAAATATCCGCCCGTTCCGCCTGCACCACCAGGGTCATCTTCGACAGGGGCTCCTTGGCGTGAAAGGCGATGCAGTCAAGGCCGGCCGCGTTGACAAACTCCGTGATGCCGTCGGGGGAGGAGGCCATTTGCTTGTATTGTTCGGCGCCTTTCAGGTTGTCGCGAAAAAGCCATTCCGCGTTGCTGTGGGCCACAATCCGTCCTTTGCTGTCCATGGCGTAGGCATAGCCGCGATCGCCGACGCGCACGGGTTTGATGACCGCCTCGTAATAGACGGGCAGAGGCACGGTGGCGTTTATGACGCCGACAATGACGTTATTTACGCGCACCGGCGTGGAAACGATGACCACCCCCTGTTTGGTGATGGTGGATTGAAAGGGCTCGGTAATTACGTTCTGGCCTTTTATGGCTTCGCTGAAGTAGGCGCGGCTTTTGAATTCTTCGCCGATGACCTTCGGGTTGGACGAACTGACGATGACGCCTTGCGGATCGAATACGTTTATTCTGTCGATATCCTGATATGAATTGACTATTTCTTCCAGTTCCCGGGCAAAGTCGGTCTGCCGCTGCTTGTCGTGGATGTCGCCGGAAAAAAAGGCGACAACCCTCTGGTCCTGCGCGGCTCGTATAATGTTCAATTGCGAGGAACCGATAACAATGGAGGTAAGGCGCTTCAAGGAGTTGGCCTCGTCTTCCATATTGGCGATGACCGCACTTTGCAGGCTGCTCGAGGACAAGGTATAGGCGATGTACCCTGATGCTCCGACCAGCAACGCGATAAGGAGCGCCACTGGCAGCATGATTTTCCATAAAAGCTTCATTCCTTCCTCCCGGGTGATAGTTGGTCTAGGGCCTGTTAACACTGCGAGCAAT
>JAJDJN010000268.1 GCA_030267245.1 Desulfovibrio sp. OttesenSCG-928-A18 | reverse complement strand
AATGAAGTGTTAAGAAGAAAGTGCCCCAGTAATAATAGGTGGTTGTTCCTTATTCGCCAAAGACTGAATGGCATATAACGGCGCAATGCACATGATGCAATGCCCCGCTGTGACGCAAATGCCCCCTGTGCCCAGCCAGAACAGCCCCTAATAACGGTAATGATCCGGCTTGTACGGCCCCTCAAGTTCCACGCCGATGTAGTCGGCCTGTTCCCGGGTCATTTTGGTCAATTTGACGCCCAGGCGGGCCAGGTGCAGGCGGGCCACTTCTTCGTCCAGCCGTTTGGGCAGGGTGTAGACCTGGGCTTTCAGCGTCTTGTTCGCGGCCAGTTCCATCTGGGCGAGCACCTGGTTGGTGAAGCTGTTGGACATTACAAAGCTCGGGTGGCCGGTGGCGCAGCCCAGATTCATGAGCCGGCCTTCGGCCAGCACGACAATGGAGCGGCCCGAAGGCAGCAGCCATTTGTCCACCTGCGGCTTGATGTTGGTGCGCACGCAACCCGCGGTGCTTTCCAGCCAGTGCATGTCGATTTCATTGTCAAAGTGGCCGATATTGCAGACGATGGCTTCATCCTTCATCCCCATCATGTGCGCGCCGCTGATCACCCTGTAGTTGCCGGTGGCCGTAATATAGATGTCGGCCGTGGGCAGGGCGTCTTCAACCGTGGTGACTTCAAAGCCTTCCATGGCGGCCTGCAGGGCGCAGATGGGATCGATTTCCGTAATCAGCACTCTGGCCCCGAAGCCGCGCATGCTCTGGGCGCAGCCTTTGCCCACATCGCCGTAGCCGCAGACCACCACCACCTTGCCGGCCACCATGATGTCCGTGGCCCGCTTCAGTCCGTCGGCCAGGGATTCGCGGCAGCCGTACAGGTTGTCGAACTTGGATTTGGTCACCGCGTCGTTGACGTTGATGGCCGGGAAGAGCAGGCTGCCTTCCTTCTGCATCTGATACAGGCGGTGAACGCCGGTGGTCGTTTCTTCGGAAACGCCCTTGATCCTGGCCGCCATTTTCGTCCAGCGATCAGCGGAGAGCCGGTGGCTCGCGCGCAGGCGGTCCATGATGATGGACAGCTCCTTGTTGTCCGTTGTTTCATCAAGCAGCTTCGGGTTCTTTTCCACCGCCACCCCTTTGTGGACGAGCAAGGTGGCGTCGCCGCCGTCATCCACGATGAGGTCCGGGCCGCTGCCGTCGGGCCAGGTCAGGGCCATTTCCGTGCACCACCAGTATTCTTCCAGGCTCTCCCCCTTCCAGGCAAAGACACTGGCCATGCCGGATTCGGCAATGGCCGCCGCCGCGTGATCCTGGGTCGAGAAGATATTGCACGAGGCCCAGCGGATGTCCGCGCCCAGGGCGTGCAGGGTCTTGATCAGCATGGCCGTTTGTACGGTCATGTGCAGGGAACCGGAGACCCTGAGCCCGGCAAAGGGCTTCTCGGGGCCGTATTTGGCGATAAGTTCCATAAGCCCCGGCATTTCCCGCTCGGAGAGCTGCATTTCTTTGCGGCCCAGTTCGGCCAGGGATAGATCCGCCACTTTGTAGGGCAGGGAAAGGTCAAGGGGCTGTACGTTTGTGCTGGTCATGAACGAACTCCATTGGTACTGATGCTGGTTGGGGGGCTGGAAAATGGGTCTTTGCGCCGGGTATTTTCCGCAACAAAAATATGCAGGGCAAGACCGCGTTCCACAGGCGCGAGCTGGTGGTCCCGCACGGACAATCCGGCTTTTTCCAGGTGCGCGCGTAAATTTTGGGCCTCAAAGCCGAGCCAGTGATCGCCGTATTCCGTGCGCATGGCCTCGTCCTCGTGGCGGTCGAAATCGGTGAGCAGCATGAGCCCTCCGGGGCTCAAGACCCGCCGGATTTCTTCAAGCACCTCGCCGGGGCTGGGCACATGGTGCAGGACCATGTTCAGGGAGGCGAAGTCCGCTTCCCCGTCGCGCAGGGGCAGGTGCGAAAGATCGCCTATGCGCAGGGATATGCGCTCGCTATCAGCGCTCAGGCGGCGGCGGGCCAGTTCCAGCATGCGCGCGGAACCGTCCACGCCGATAACGCTCTTGGCCTTTTGCAGCATGGACTGTAACACATTTCCAGTGCCGCAGCCAAGATCAACGGCCACTTCGCACGGACGCATGCTCCGGGCCACGGCGGCCGGCAGATCAAAAGCGCCAAGCACCTCGCGTGACAGCTTGTCCCAGTCTTCGGCAATGGCATTGAAAAACTGCCGGGTCTTGTGCGCCCGCTCCTCGATCATGCCAGAAGCCATGTCCAGATCCATCCGCAGGGCAGGGTCTGTTTCGAAAAAAGGCTGGATGGCCTTGATAAAGTCGCGGCCAAGACCGTTTTCCGGGGTTTTGTAAAAGACCCAGAGCCCTTCGCGCCGCCAGACAAGCAGACCGGCCGCCGACAGGATTTTCAGATGCCGGGAGATACGCGATTGTCCCATCTCCAGGATCTCCACCAGCTCGTTGACGTTCAACTCATGGCGGCACAGTACATTGAGCAGGCGCAGGCGCGTTTCATCGGCCAGGGCTTTGAAATAGGGGAGGGCGAGGGGCATGGCTGTCCTGAAGCGAAAGTTTGTTCATCTTCATCAACTATTCTTTATATGCTATATCTGATTCAGTGAATACGTCAACAGG
>JAJDJN010000267.1 GCA_030267245.1 Desulfovibrio sp. OttesenSCG-928-A18 | reverse complement strand
CGAGGGCATGGACAAAAGCAAGGCGCTGAGCAGAAAAAAGATTCCGTTGGCCAGCCATGCTCCGATGACCGGGGCCAGGATGCCCTTTTCGCCCAGGCTCATACTGAATACGTTCAGGCCGTAATAAAAAAATACAATGAGCAGGGCCAGCAGCCCGGCCTTGTATATATTGTTGGTCAGACGGCTGATAATAACGGCCAGCAAGCCCATGATGATTATGGACGCGGCATAGGACAGCTTGGCGTGCCAGGCGGTGCGCAGTAATTCGACATTGGAGCCGGCCCGCTCCAGGCGCTCGATGTTTTCGCCCAGTTCCATAAGGGTCAGGTGGCTCGGCCTGATGCTGGACCTGCGGCCCAGTTGAAAAGCCTGCAAATCATGCTGCAGGGGAAGTTCAAGGGAAGCGAACGGCCGGAAGGAGAACTCCGCCGGCACAAGACTGCTGCCCTGCTCCAGAAGCCATAAACCGGGCCGGATGCTGAAGCTTGCGGCCTTAATTACCTCCGTAATGCTCTGGCCCGTGGGATCAAGGACGTAGACCACAAGATCCGAGCCCCTTTTCTGCACCGGAAAGGCAACGCCGATGTGCACGATCATGTTGTTTTCCGTAAACCAGAGCCTTTCCAGCTTCACGTTCTCATAGGAGTTGCCGTTGATATCCTCCTGCCAGATACGGGCCGAGGCCTTTTCTCCCGCCACCCCCAGGGCCTGGGCAAAGGCAAATTGGGCCAGGGCCCAAACCAGGCTGTATATGAGAACGAAACGCAGAATATGCAGGGGTGAAACCCCGCCCGAAAAAAGGGCCAGCAGCTCCCGGTTGCGTTCAAGGAAATTGCATTGCAGCACAAGGGCGAGAATGTACACCGCCGGCAGGATCTGGGAAACGATCATGGGCAGCTTGGTCAGAAAATAAAGGAGCACCACGCTGACGCCCGCCTCGCTGTCCAGAAAATTGTCCAGACGCTCGAACAGATCCGTGAGCAGATAAATGCCCATGCCCACAAGCAGCAAGCTCATGAGCAGAAAAAGATTCTGCCGGACCAGATAGCGGGAAAGCAGACTCATACCCGGCTCGCTTTGCGGCCGAACAGGCGGGCCAGCCCCTTTCGCACGGCAAGGAAGACGCCGCCCAGACGGGGGCCGCTCTCCCGGTTGACCAGGCGCAAACCCAAAAGGGCAATGAGCAAAAAGAGCGCATTGGCCATCCATACAGCGAAAAAGGACGGAAGAACGCCCGACTCGGCCATGGTCATGCCCATGGAAAAGGCGGCGTAATAAAGCAAAAACAGCACCAGAGCCAGCACCACCCCGAGTTGGCGGCGCACGCCTTCAAAAGCGCAGGCCAGGGGCACGGCAAAAAGGCCGAGCACAAAACAGGCCGTAGGCAGGGCCCAGCGTTTGTGAATCTCCACCTGCACCTTGCTCTGGTACCGCTCCGAGGGGGCGCTTCGCGTCTTGTCCATCTGCAGCAACGCGCCCCAGGACATTTCCTTGGGCCTGACTTCGGAAAAGGACGAGCCAAGATCTGAAATCAGCTTGCTCAGATCCAGGCGCACGTAATATTCTTCAAAATCCAGGATGCTGACGTTTTCTTCGACAACGCGGTAGATACGGCCGTTTTTCAGGTGAAAAACAAGATCCCCGACCGCTTCGTCCGTGAAAATATCGCCTTCGGGAGCGAGCACGGTGATGCCGCCATGCTCTTCCTGCGTCTGATCCTCAAAAATTATCTGCTGCATATGCCCGCTTACCGGGTCCACCTTGCGCGCGAAAAAGGTCAGGCCGAAAATGTCGCGATTGAAAACACCGGGCTGCACGACAATCTTGGCCCTGGTATTGGCGATATGCAAAATGGTGGACTTGAAGCTGTTCATGCCCCAGGATATGGCATACAGGGAAATGAACAGGGCCAGGCCCAGGCAGATCAGGGAAAAAAACAGCGGCGCGCGCAGCATCTGCAAAATGCTCACGCCCCCGGCCTTTAAAGCCACCAGCTCCCTGTCGGTGCTCATGCGCAAAAAGGTAAGGAACACGCTGAGCATGCAGGAAATGGGCAGCACCAGGATCATGAAGCTCGGGACCATGAACCAGAACAGCAGCGCCACATCCGAAAGGCCCAGTTCAAGGCCCAGCAGGGTGTTGCGCATTTGCAGCCCCCGGCTGATCAAAATCAGCGAAAGCAGCGCAAAGACGCTCACGATAAAGGTCAGAGTGAGTTCCTTGAAAATGCGCCGGTGCAAAAGGGGTAAAAGAGGCGTGTTCAGCTTGGCGTCCCGCTGTTGTTGTTGTCCTGTTCCTCCTCGCGAAAGAGCCGTTCGAGGGCGGCGCCGTCCACCGGGGAAAGATTGAAACGCATGGCCGCTTCGTCCAGCAGCCGGCCAAGGGGCGTGCCGGGGGCGTCTTTTCTGCTTTCGCTGATAAAAGCGACCGCCCTTTTGAGCAATTCGGACTGGGGCATTATGGTAGCCATAGATAGTACCTGCGCAGGTTACACGTTGCCTGTTAGCGCCAAAACCACGAGTTGCGCCGCGCCATGCCGGCCACGCCACACCGCGTAAGAAGGCAGCGACAGTTTACGCATAAAGCGCTTGCAACTCAAGAGTCCATCGGATAGAGGCCAGGTCGGAACCGGCAATATTGCCAG
>JAJDJN010000266.1 GCA_030267245.1 Desulfovibrio sp. OttesenSCG-928-A18 | reverse complement strand
AACAAGCACGCAGCGCATAGTCCGGACAAAGATCTTTAGGAAGCGCCGATTAATGAGGATTTTTGTTCTCTCAAGGAAGGCGAGTTCCGGGCGGAGCGAGCTGTATCAAGACATACATGTGCTTCGCACTGGGCGAGCCCTGTTCGAAGCAGGGCACAGCCAGAGGGCAAAAAGACCATTAATCGGCGCTTCCTTTACAGCCTATTTTCCGGACTTGGGGTGCGCTTTGTCGTACACCTCCATCAACCGGGCCAGGTCAAGATGCGTATAGCGTTGCGTGGTGCTCAGACGAGCGTGCCCCAAAAGCTCCTGCACGCTGCGCAAATCCGCGCCCGCCTGCAGCAGATGCGTGGCAAAGGAATGCCGGAGCCCGTGGGGCGACACGCTGTGCGCCAGCCCGGCCTCAAGACAAAGCCTCTCAATGCTGCGTTGCGCCTCGCGCCTGTTCAGCCGCTTGCCGCGAAGACCGACAAAAAGCGCCCGCTCCCCCGGCGGGGCAAGGGCGGAACGCAACGAGAGCCATGAGGCCAGAGCCTCGCGGGCCGTATCGGTCAAGGGGGCAAGCCGCTCCTTGCCCCCCTTGCCCATGACCCGGACCACCGCGTCCTCCGCGCTCAGGCGCACGCAATCCAGGGCAAGGGCTTCAGATATGCGCAGGCCCGAACCATACAAAAGCTCAGCCAGACAAAGATCCCTGGCCCTTATGACACGGGAACGCTCCTCCTCCGGCCGTAGCGGCTCAGCTCCCCTTGCCGGCTCCGCGCCCGTGTCCCGCTCCAGCAGGGCAAAGGCCTGATCCACATTCAGCACATCCGGGTGCCGCTTTTCCGTTTTCGGGTTCGCCATGCCCTCTGTGGGCAGCGCGCTGATCATGCGCATGCGCGCGCAAAAACGGAAAAAAGACCGCAAGGCCGAGAGCTTGCGCCCCATGGAGTTCTTGTTCAGACCCTGCCTGTGCAACTCGGCCAGAAAGGCCTGAACCTGCCGCCGCGTTATGGACGCTGGATCGGCCAGGGAAAGATGGCGCGCGGCAAGGACCGCCTCAAACTGCAGCACATCCCTGGCGTAGGCGGCAACCGTGGCCTGCGAATAGCCGCGCTCAAGCTCAAGGTGAGCCAGAAACATTTCCACGCTTTCCGGCATGCCCTGAGTGCCATACGGATCCGCCATCAGCTTTCCTCCGGCAAGGCATAAAACATGCCCGGCAACTGCCGGACAAGTCCGCGAACCTCCATGGTAGCCAGCAAAGCGCTCAACACGCCAACATCCATGTCCAGGGCGCGGCTCAGGGCGTCCATATGCCGCCTTTCGGCGCTCAAAAAGGCCAGTACCCGGCTTTCATCGGCACTAAGGGGAACGCGCGCCGCTTCCCGGCCTTTCCCGGAACTGGCGGAAAGGGCGTCAGACGACTGTGCCGCCTGCGCCCCGCCTTGCAACCGGCCGCCCCTGCCGCCAGCCCCGCTGCTCGGAGCCTGGGCCGAAGCAGCGGAAGAGCTCCGGGCGGATGCCCGGCGCGGTGCCTTCTCCGGCTGCGCAATCCAGGGCAGCCCGCCTTCGGGCAGTACGCTGAGGGCGTTTTCCAGCGCCTCTGTGAATGGATCCTCGGCCCGGCGCCTGGCCTGCCGCCCGGAGCGCTGCTGCTCGCTACGCTGCCGCAGGGATTGCGCGGCTTCATGACTGAGCAGGGGGGCCAGTTCCAGCAAAATATCATCCGCACGGAACACGGCCTTGGCTCCGCGCCGTATAAGCTCGCGGCAGCCTTCGGATACCGCCGCCATGGTGTGCCCGGGCACGGCAAAGACATCCCTGTCCTGCTCAAGGGCCAGCCGCGCGGTGATTAGACTGCCGCTTCTGCCGGCCGCCTCGACCACCAGCACCCCCCGGGAGAGTCCGCTTATCAGACGGTTGCGGATGGGAAAATGCGCTCCCGAGGCCTGAACCCCGGGCGCGAACTCCGAAAGCAGCAGCCCCCTGCCGCCCAGTTCGCGGTAAACGTCCGCATTGCAACGCGGGTACAGCACGTCAATGCCGGTACCCAACACGGCCACGGATGAACCGGGGCCTTCCAGCCCGGCCAGATGCGCCGCCCGGTCGATGCCCCTGGCCATTCCGGAAATAACCGTCACCCCGGCATTGGACAGATCCCTGGCAAAAAAAGCGGCCACGGCGATGCCCTCGCGCGTGCAGTCCCTGGCGCCCACCACCGCCACAGCCGGGCCGTGGAGCAAGGAGATATCGCCCTGGTAATATAGCAGCAAGGGCGGATCCGGTATTTCCCGCAGCAGGTCGGGATACAGATCCTGCCCCCAGTAAAGAAGACTCACGGGCCGTCGCCGCAGCGCATCCCATTCCGCCCTGGCCTTCGGCCGCCAGCGCCCGGCGGCAAAGGCGGCGGCAACAGGCCTTGGCACCAGCTTGCCGCGCGGCCAGGCTTCCGCGCTCTCAAGGCCGGCTTCTGCAGCGGCCAAGGCTGTTCCGTAATGCTCCAGCAGGCGCTTTGCCCGGCGCGCGCCCAGCCCCTGCGCATGGCGCAGGGCGAGCATGGCCCAGAGTTCCTGTCTGGCTACGGGATCAAGTTGGGAAAAGCGTGTCACTGGGCTTGTCTCCAAGCTTCCTCAGGTACTCGGCCGGAATAAAAGGGTCTTTTGACGCTGGCAAAAGCAAAATG
>JAJDJN010000265.1 GCA_030267245.1 Desulfovibrio sp. OttesenSCG-928-A18 | reverse complement strand
CCTCGCAAAAAGCCCGCGCGGCGAAAGATCAGCGCGGTCTTCTCCGGCCGCCATGGGGCCATATGGCAAATCGCAGGCAAATACTCTTTGCGCTGCGACCATCGCGCCGTGCACCGCCCGCGTCCGGATAAAAAGGCGTGTTTTTTTTACGCACGCATCCGCCACGGGTGATCCATACCGGAACAATCTCAAGTATAAGTCTCCCTTCGGGCTTGAAAAGAGGCAAAAACGAAAAAAATTGCAAAAAAATAATAATTTGAATAAATTTAATATTTTATATATTATTTTTTTTCAAGCCCCTGGTCCGTATTTTGCGCGGAGCGTAAAATTCGGTTGCCCGTCCGCTGTCGCAAGCGGCCGGCAAAGGGGCGGCGCAGTGCGCCGGAGTTGGCGCAATATTCAGGCTGTCGCTGCGGCGGGCGGCCAGGGGCAAACCGTGACAAGCCGCCGCCGCTTGTGTACATACGGGGCACGGCCCGGGTGCGTATCCGGCCGGCTTATGCCCAAGCCCCAACAACGTATTGAAAAGGTGCGTCCCGTACTTTTTCGGCGCGCGCGGCCGGCGCGCGCGGCCCTTTTCCGGCGGGCCGCCAGGCGGCAAGGCCCGCGCAAGGAGACTACCGGGTGCTGTACATACTGGCAATCATCTGCATTGCCCTGATGATTCTTTCGCTCATGCTGCTTTTTCTCGGCCTGCCCGGCAACTGGATCATCCTCGGCCTGGCCGCGCTCTGGACGCTTGTGAGCGGCACGGCCTTCGGCTGGGAGTTTTTTTTGCCGCTCATCGGCCTTGCCCTGGCTGGTGAAGCGGCCGAGTTTCTGGCCGGGCATTTCGGGGCCAGGCGCTTTGGCGCCAGCGGCAAGGGCAGCGCCGGCGGCATGGTCGGCGCCCTGGCCGGGGGCCTGGTCTGCGCCCCGCTCTTTTTCGGCCTGGGCGCGCTGCTTGGGGCCATGGCCGGCGGCTTTATCGGCTGCTTTGTTGTGGAAAAGGGCCGGGGGGCAAAGGGCGCAGCGGCGGCCAGGGCCGCTTTTGGGGCCACCCTTGGCCGTTTCGGCGGTTTTGTGGTCAAGCTCGGCATCGGCATCGGCATCATCTGGACGGCCGCGCCGCGCATATGGGAAAGCATAGCATGAACGCGCATACAGTTTTCGCCGTTATTTTCGCCCTGCTCGATCTGGCCTGCATCATCGCCGTCATCTTTTTCGAGCGCAAGAACCCGGCCAGCACCATCGCCTGGGTGCTGGTGCTCATCTTTCTGCCCCTTGTCGGTTTTCTGGCTTACGCCATGTTCGGCAGCGGCTTTCACGTAAACAAGCGCAAGCGCTACGCCATCAAGCAGCTATCCGACAGCCTGAACAAGCGGACCATGGGCAAGTATCTGGAAAACCAGGATGAGTGCGCCCAGTGCGACGAATCCGGCCTGGCCAGGATGATCAGCTATCTGAACAGTGAAGGCGGCCACCGCTTCACCCTGGATAACGAAGCGGAGATATTCACATCCGGCGGCGAATGCTTTGACCGCATGCTTGCGGACATGCGCGCGGCCAAATCCAGCATCCACCTGCTCTATTACATCTTCCGCGACGACTCCCTGGGGCGTGAAGTGGCCGCCACCCTCGCGCGCAAGGCCGGAGAAGGGGTGGCCGTGCGCGTTATTTACGACAGCCTCGGCTCCATGCTCGGCAAGGAGCGGGTCTTCAAGGCGCTGAAAAAGGCCGGGGGGCAGGTCGCCGCCTTTTCGCCCCTGTTCTCGCACATCAGCTCCCACCTGCGCCTCAACTACCGCAACCACCGCAAAATCACCGTCATCGACGGCCTTGCCGGCTATGTGGGCGGCATGAACGTCGGGGTCGAGTATCTCGGGCGGCACAAGCGCCTGCGGCCCTGGCGCGACACCAGCCTGCGCATCACCGGCGACGCCGTGGGCTTTTTGCAGGAGCGTTTTCTTCTGGACTGGGCCTCGGTCAGTGAAGACGACATGGCCAAAACAGACATGCACGCGCTTTTTCCGCCGCCCCCGCGCTCCGGCCGCCGCCTGGGCATGCAGATTGTCAGCAGCGGGCCGGACAGCAGCACCGGCGCCATAAAAAACGGACTGCTGGAAATGCTCTACTCCGCGCGCAAATACCTTTACATCCAGACCCCCTATTTCACCCCGGACGACAGCTTCATTGACGCCCTGCGCATCGCCGCCGCCTCGGGTGTGGACGTGCGCCTGATGATCCCGGGACTGAAAGAAAACCCCCTGGTCAGCGCCGCCACATACAGCTATGCGCAGCAGTTGCTGCAGGCCGGGGTCAGGGTTTTTCGCTACCGGGGTTTTTTGCACGCCAAGACCATGGTTTCTGACGGCATCGCCGCCACCGTGGGCACAGCCAATATCGGCACCAGGAGCTTTGCCCTGAACTTTGAGATCAACGCCTTCATTTACGGGCGCGATTTCGCCGCCCGCTGCGAAAAGGTCTTTTTGTACGATCAGACGCAGTGCGAAGAGCTGAGCGAAGAATGGTTCAAGGCCCTGCGCCCGGCCGTGCGCATCGCCTTTGGCATTTCCCGCCTTTTTGCCCCCCTGATATGACCCCGCAAGGCTGGCGCAAGGGTTTGGCCGGGCGCCGCTTGCGACAGCAAGGGGCCGCCCGGACTTTGCCCGAAGCCTGAATATTGCACCACGCCAGCACATCCGCTGTTTTTCCATCGT
>JAJDJN010000264.1 GCA_030267245.1 Desulfovibrio sp. OttesenSCG-928-A18 | reverse complement strand
CGGGCAGGTTGGGCCAGTCGTAGACATCAAGTTCCACACGCACCGGGTCAGAGGTGGCGGTGTCGCCGTCGCCGTCGGTCACGACCAGGCTGAGGTCGAGGTTGCCGATCTGGGCGATGAGATAAGCGTCAAAATCGCCGCCCGGAGCATCATGCGGGAAGGGCCCGGTAAGTTTGAAATACAGGGTGTTGTTGGCCTGATCATAGATCAGCTGGCCCACGGGCTTGTTGTCGCTGGTGAATATGGTTTTGATATAGATGTCGGTGCCGCTCTGCCTGGACCAGCCGTCTTCGGCCACGGGCGCGATGCCGTAGCCGTCGGGCAGTCCGAGTTCCTTGGTCAGGGCTTCATCGGACGGATCTGTCCCGCCGGGCAGGTTGGCTTCGTTAACCGGGCTGCGGTCCTTGACCCAGATGTCCACGGCCGGAGGCGTGGGCGGAGTGTCCACATTGATGGTGATGGAGCCGGAAACAGCGGTATCGGTGTCGGCGTCGGTGCCCTTGACCGTGATGGTCACCTGACCCGGCCACATGCCCTTGCCGGTTTCGGGCGCGGGCTTGAACACAAAGGTGCCGTTGTCGTTCACGGTCAGGGTGCCGTATTCGGTATTGCCGAGCCGGACGGGGTATTCATGCCCGAAGCTGTCCACGGTGATGCTCACCGGCTTGCCGTCCACCTCGATCACAAAGACCAGGCTGCCGCTGTCGGCCGGGCCGTCGGCGCCGAAGATCACGTCCCAGGCGCCCAGATATTCCATGCCGCTGGTGGCATCGTCGCCGCTTTCGCCTTCACGCAGGCTGGCTTTGGGCTCATCGTCATAAACGGTAATCTGCACCGGCACCTTGACATTGTTGCCGGCCCAGTCGGTGAGGGTGATGGTGCCTGGGCTGCCGGCGCTGCCGCCGAAGAAGTCATAGGCGGTATAGCCGTCGCCGCCAGTGTGGTCGGCGCCGAGGGTAACGGTATAGGTCAGGCGGGGCGGAACGGAATCGGTATAAGTCAGATAGCCGTTGTCACCTTCAAACTTCCAGGTGCCGTCGGCGTTCTGGGTCCAATCCGCCGTGTTGATGGTGTAGCCGTCGGGCAGTTTGATATCTTTGGTGGCCTGGGTGCCGTCGGCCTCGGTACCGGAGTACGGGCGCCCTTCGGACGGGTCGGCCACGATGTTCTTTTCACTGAACCACTCGTCCTTGCCGCTGCCAAGGTGCGGTCCGTCCCAGACCGGGTCGGTCAGGTTGAAGACTTCGCTGGAGCTGTGCACGTCGCCGTCGGCGTCTTTGGCGCTGACGGTGAGGGTATATTCGCCCGCGCGGTTGGGCGCGGAACGGAACTCGTAGCTGCCGGAAAGGACGTTGCCATCGGGATCGTCGGAAGAATTGAGGATCAGGGTGCCGTAGTACACCCTGTTGCCGTCGGCGTCTTCCTGGTAAAGTTCAAGCTTCTGGCCGAAGGCCACTTCGCTTTCATCAAAAGTAAAGACCAGTTCGGTACCGTCAGCGTCCACATAGGTGATCTGCACGGTGACGCCGCCTTCTGCCCCCCGCTCGTCGGCGCCGAGATCCACCGCCCAGGTGCCTATATTGGCCCAGGCCGTGGTGGTGTTGTCGTTGTCGGCCAGCATGTCCGTCTCGGGCATGTCGTCCAGCACGTCAATGGCGATGACTATGGTGCCCGATCCGAGTCCCCCGTCGGAAATGGGCAGCGTGAAACTGGTGGCGTTTTCCAGCAGGTCACGGCCCTCACCGTCGCTGCTGAAAGGCGTGGTCATCTCGTAGCGATATTCGTATTCGCCCGGGCCGACATAGCGCACATACAAGGTGCCGTTGTCGTCCTGGAATTCCGTGGGCGGCTCGTTGGGATCCTGGGGCACGCCCACGATGAACACGTTGGCGGGCAGTTGCACTACCGTCCAGGGGGTGATGGCCCCTTCAGGCTGCGGGTCCGTGCCCATGGCCATGTGCGCTTCGTTCAGCGGGCTGTCGGCCCTGAAGGCTATGCCGATGCTGATGTCGTAGGGCAGCGGCCCGAGCGGATCGCTCAGTTCTTTGCCCCCGTACAGGGTGGAGTTGTCCCAGTCGCGACGGTTGCTGCCAAGATCGTCCATGCGATCCACGGAGCGGATCAGATCGCCCGATTCGGCGTCATAGTCGCCAACACCGCTGCCGCGAGGCGTCGCAGGCCTGGCCGGGCCGCGCGCGGTGTTGATTTTCAGGCTTTCAAGCATCGCGATGCCGTCCACCAGCTCGCCGGAAACCTCGAAATTCGGCACATTGTCCCGATCCGCGAGGAAATTCTCAAGCACAAGCACCGCCCCGTCAGGGAAGGTGATGACAATGCTGTTGCCCTGACGGGCGTACAGCGGTTCGGAAACTTCGAACTCGTACTTGAGCGTTGTTCCAGCAAGATTGCTGAGGACTACTCTTGTTCCGGCAGCGGGCTTTTGCAGGGCTACGGTCCTGGGAGCGGGCTGGTTAGGAGTAGACTGAGACATGACATCCCCCTTTCATGTTGTAAACGGGAGCAATAACTCCCAATGTAGATACATGCACAAACGGAAACAGCCCGAAGGGGCTCCTTCCGGCACAACAGGCGCACAAACGATTGAAACTTGGGACGAAAACAAGATTTTTCCGTCCGGCTTCAAATGCGTCTTCGAGTCGCCGCTGCTTATAAGAAAATTCACCCTTATGAATTTGGTTATAAAATAACAAATCCATTCATTTCGTCAAGATTTTTTTGCATATAATTTTGATCCTTTTT
>JAJDJN010000263.1 GCA_030267245.1 Desulfovibrio sp. OttesenSCG-928-A18 | reverse complement strand
GATACTTCTGAAGGCAAGCCGGAAGCCCCTTTTACGCACGCCGACCGGCCGCGCGAGTCTGAACAGCCGCAAGGCGGGCAGACGCGGCAGGATGCGGCAGGCCCGGAGCCGGAACAACTGAAGCCGGAACAGCCGGAGCCGGAACAACAGGAGCCGGGACAGCCCGGGCCCCTGGCGCAAGCGCCCGACGATGGTGCCGGGAACTGTACCGACGCCGTGCCGGGCACGGAATTTTCACACCCGGCGGACGTGGCCGAGCACCTGGAGAACCTGAGCCTTGAGGAGCAGGTCAGCCTGCTCAAGGCTCTGCCGACCGAGGATGCGGCGGAGGCGCTGGCCGAGCTTGACGAGCACGTGCGGGTGGAGTTGCTGGAGAACCTGGACCCGGACACGGCCGCCGGCATTGTGGGCGAAATGAGCCCGGACGATGCGGCCGACGTGCTTGACGAACTTGACGACGAGCACAGCGATGTGCTGCTGAGCAAGCTGGAATCGGAAGACGCGGAAGAGATTCGCGGACTCATGGCCTTTGACCCGGAAACCGCGGGCGGGGTCATGAACACGGAGGTGGTCATCCTTGCGGACGACATCACGGCTGACGAGGCCATCCGCCAGATCCGCAAGGAAATAGAGGATAAGGAGATCCCTTATTACGCTTATATCGTGGCCGCCGACCACAAGCTGGCGGGGGTGCTCTCCCTGCGCGACCTCATGCTTTGTCCGCCCGGGACCCCGCTCAGGGACGAGATTTCGGATCAGGAGCTGATCACGGTGACCTTTGACACGGTCAGGGAAGAAGTGGCCCGGCTCATCGGCCGTTACAACCTGATGGCCATGCCGGTTGTGGACTATGAGGGGCGGCTGCTGGGGGTCATCGCGCATGACGACGTCATTGACATCATGCAGGAACTGGCCAGCGAGGACATGCTGGGCATGGTGGGCGCGGGTCAGGACGAAACCACCGACACCCCCTGGCTGGAGTCGGTCAAGATGCGCCTGCCCTGGCTGCTGGTGAACATGCTCAACTCCGCCCTGTCCGCGGCGGTGGTCTACCTTTTTGACGGCAGCATCGAGCAGATGGCCATCCTTGCTGTGTTCATGCCCATGGTCGCCAACCAGGCGGGCAACACGGGGCAGCAGGCCCTGGCCGTGATGATCCGCCAACTGGCAACGGAAAAGTTCGCCCGGCGCAAGGCCTGGTGGGCCGTGTTGCGCGAGGGCAAAATCGGCATCGCCAACGGCCTTATCCTGGGGGTCATCGTCTGGCTGGCGGTTTTTTACTTCACCGATCACCCGGGCCTGGCCACGGTCATGGTTTCGGCCCTGATTCTGGACATGATTCTGGGCGCTTTTGCCGGTGCCTCCATTCCCCTGATCCTCAAGGAACTGGGCCGGGACCCGGCCCAGGCCTCAAGCATCTTTCTCACCGCGATCACCGATGGGGCCGGATTTTTTCTTTTTCTCGGCCTGGCCACCCTGTTTCTGCTGTAACAACACGGCTCCGGCGCCTTGAAGCCGGGGCGGCACAGGACGCTCCCATGTCTTGCTTTTCCTTTGCCAAGCTTATTCCTGGCGGCAACCCTACCATTCTGCTCCTTGAACCCGACCTGGACCAGGAGGCCCTGGCCGGTATTTCGGCCCGGCTCATGCATCCTTTGCACCTGCAGGCGGAACAGGTGGGCGCCCTGTACTGGGGCGGCGTGCCCGGAGCGCATGACGGGCTGGCCGATGCGGAGCGCGGCGGGCAGACGAAACCGGGACACGAGGCCCGGGCGGGCGTGGCGCACGAAATTTTCGACCCCGGGCAGCCGCCCCAGGTGCAGCCGCCCCAAGCGCTGCCGCCCCAAGTACTGCCCATGTTGCGGATGATGGGCGGCGAATTTTGCGTCAATGCCACCCGCGCGGCCGCCGTGCTCCTGGCCCGGCGGGGCCTCATGCGGCGCTGTGCCGCCGCGTCCGGGCACAAGGCCTGTACGACCGCCTGCGGCGTACAGGCGGGCGGGCTTAGCCTGTCCCCGTCCGGGCCCGGCGCGGCGCAAGGCCCGCTTCTGGCCGGCGCCCTTCGGGTCAGCGGCGCGGCGCGGCCGGTGCGGGTGCTGGTTGCCGTGCACGAGCAAAGCCTGGAAGCGGGCATTGTCCGCTGCCTTGCCCGGGCCGCCAGCCCCGGGCACATCGGCCCGGCGCGTGAAGACGGAACGCACAATCCCGCGCCCGTAGACCTGCCCGCCGCCGTGTACAGCGCGGCTGAACTGGCAGAGCTTGACGACCCGGCCGCCGGGGTATCCTGCCGGATGCTGGAAGCTGGAACGGCCCTGGTGCGCATGCCGGGCATGAGTCATCTGCTGCTGGATTGCGCCGTGCACCCCTTGCCGGATTTGCAATCGCCGGCCTGGCGCCAGTGCAGCGCAAAGATGCGCCGGCGCTACGGTTTACACATGGAAGAAGCCTCCGGAGTGGTCTGGCACGGGGAGCACCCGGCGGGCAGGCGCATCTGGCCGGCCGTGGAAGTGCGCGCCACCGCCACGGAACATCTGGAGAGCGCCTGCGGCTCCGCTTCTCTTGCCCTGGCTCTGCATCTTGCCCTTGAAGGCGTCCATGAGGCCGGGGACGGTGCTGCGCGTTCTTTGACGATCGCACAGCCGAGCGGCGAGTGTCTGAGGGTGCATCTGCCCCCGCCAGGCGCGGCCGACGCTGTTCCCTCCCGCGCCTGGGTCAGCGGGCCTGTGTTCTTGGCGGCTGAAGGCCGGGTTTTTTCCTAGGAG
>JAJDJN010000262.1 GCA_030267245.1 Desulfovibrio sp. OttesenSCG-928-A18 | reverse complement strand
CTATAGTGCAACATCCTGTTTTTACGATGCAAAAACAGGATGTGCTAGCGTTGGTGCAATATTCAGGTTAGTCCGGATTTTGCGCTTTGCGCAAAATCCGGGTGGCCGCTTTATTTCAAGACAAAAAGGGATGCCGCCATGAGGCGGCATCCCTTTTTGTCTTGAAGCCGACCGAAAATTACTTCACAGCTTCTTTCAGGGCTTTGCCCGGAGTAAACTTTACTGCCTTGCCAGCCGGGATGTTGATTTCCATTCCGGTACGCGGGTTGCGACCCTTGCGGGCGGCACGCTCAATAACCTTGAAGCTTCCGAAACCGGTAAAGGTAACGGAATCACCAGCTTCCATGGCTTCGGTCAAGGTCGCCACAAGGGCGTCAAGGGCTGCTTCAGCCTGGGTTTTGGTGGCAAGACCGGATTTGGAATAAATTTTTTGAACCAGTTCAGCTTTGGTCATCGCAATCTCCGTGGCAATGTGGTTTACGCGGGCCGCGGAACTGCCGCCCGCGAACATTTTTGAGGTCTGACGAAGCCTGCTTTTACAAAGTACGGCTTCATTGTCAAGTCCTTCACCAACAATCCGACACAACACAGTCTCTCACGGCCAAGGGCCGTATCCGAAATGCCGGGGGATGACCCGGCAGTGGCAAACACAACAGGCCTGATGAAACCATCTATACGTTGTCCGCGTTCAGGTCAAGCGGGCCGGTACACTTTCCGCCTTACTTTTTCAATGCCCCAATGCAAAACAACCCGATGCACGGAGTTGATGCAACAAAGATACAGACATGCCTGCGCTGGAAACAACGTGAATATCCCCGAGTGCGGTCCGACGGGAGGCCGGGAACCTTTGACGCCCGTCTGGTGCTGATGTATCAGCAAACTGGTGGTAGTGGCAAGAATCTAATACGCTTTTTTTGCGGCTCCGAGGCCATGCCGCGCGCTTGAACATTTTTCCTTTACCACACGGTAATGGCGTGACATCACACGAGCATTGCAAGTATGAAATGCTCGAGGGGCTTTGTTTTCAGATCCCTGCCGCCAGACGGTCGAAGGCGGGCCTTGCCCGCCGTTAAGCAAGCATTTCAAAGGTAAACCGCTCTAGGAGCACCCTGGCATGACCCAGATCCGTCATAGTCCGTTCCACTTTTGCCGCAAGGACTCCAGCCCCCGGCGAAGCTTGCGCCGCCCCTGCGGGCGCGCTCCCGGGCCGCTTGTCTGGCTTGCTCTCCTGGCGCTTTTCACGGCGGCTCTCACGGCGGCCTTTCCAGCCCTGGGCGCGGTGTCCAGGCCGCTGCATACGGAACAAGAACGCGCCCGGGCCCAGGTCACGCCGATACCGCCCCAGACGGCGCAGCAGGGGGAGAGTTTTTCCGGCCGCCGGGCCTTTCGCGGCATGGTGCGCCGGGATATGGCCGAGCAGGCCGCCCGGGTCGCGGCCAGCATCGCCGCCTATGAACAGGCGGCGCGCATTCTGGCCAAAGAGCCGGACCTGCGCTTTCTCACCCTGCCCCCGGAGCAGGGGGCGCGCTCCGTGCAAGTGCCGGACGCGGACGGCGCGGCCCCGGACCAGAACGCCGATGGTCCGGGCCGCGTAAACCCCGCCGAGGGCCGGGCCCGTTCCACCCTGCCCCAGCTCTCGTCCGGCGCGGGTTACGGCAGCCTGCCGGTGGCGCGTCCGGGCGAGGTCCCCGGCGGCCTGCCCGGCCCCCTTTCCCTGGACGGCATGGCCCTTATGCTCTTTCGCACGGAAGACGCCGCCATCGGAGTGGAGGGCTTTCCCCCCGACGTACAGGCCGTAGTATATCTGCGCCTGATACCGCCGGACAATCTACGCGCCTCATTGCGCCAGGTTCTGCTGCGTCCGGATCTGCTAGAACTGCACGGGCAGGTGATGGCCGGGCAGCGTTTTCTGCTCATGCGCTACGACAGCATCGCGTCCGAACTGCTGCCGCTGGCCCCCGGCCGCACGGCGGGCGGCAAGGAGACGCTGGCGCACCTGCAGGGGGTGATCAATGAAATGCTGGCCATGGACATTTACGCCCGCTTCCTGGCCAGCTATGATGATCGCTGGCAGCATCCGCAGGAAAGTCTGACCAGGCTGCGCAAGGCCAATTCCCTGGCCCCGATGAACCCCCTGGTGCTCACGGCCCTGGCCGAGGTGCAACTGCAACTGGACCGGCCCGTGCAGGCCATGGACCATATCGGGCAGGCCATTGCCATTGCCCCGGACATCGCCAGGGCCCATGACGTCAAGGGCGCGGTGCTTCTGCGGCAGCGGCTGCCCGCTCTGGCTGCCAAAGCCTTTGGCGAGGCCATCACCCTTTCGCCGCGCAACCCGGCCTATCACCTGCACAGAGGCGCGGCCCATCTTGTTCTGGAAGAAGAGGAACTCATGTGCGCCGACTTCGCCGCCGCCTGCGCCCTGGGCGAATGTGAAGAAATGCAATGGGCCAGGGAGCAGGGCCGCTGCAGCGGACTGCTGCGGCAGGGCGGCCCCGGGCAGAAAGCAGCCCCTCCGGGTGAAGACGCGCGCGTACCGGGAGCCGGGCAGGGACAGGGACAGGATCCGGACAAAACAGCGCCGGGGCACATCCAGCCGGAGGACAAAAAACCGGAAGCGCCCCTGGAACAGGCCCCGGAACCGCCCGACGACGATGATGATGATGACCGCTCCCTCGACAACCAGGCTCTTATGTTGCCTCCGGCAAACTCAAGCCCCGGATATGGCGCGAAAACCTGAAGTAGCTTTGCCCCGCAGACTCC
>JAJDJN010000261.1 GCA_030267245.1 Desulfovibrio sp. OttesenSCG-928-A18 | reverse complement strand
AAGGAAGCGTGATCAATCGGGGAAGGGAGTTCGGCCCCTCAGGCTTTTTTGGCGGCTCTGGCCTGCCTCAGCCAGTCGTACCAGGCCTCAAGACCTTCTCCGCTGCGGCAGGACAGGGGCAGTATGAGCAGTTCGGCGTTCAGCCGGCGGGCAAAACGTTCGGCCCGTTCCGTGCTGAAGTCCACGTAGGGCAGCAGGTCAATCTTGTTCAAAACCATGACCTTGGACAAATTGAAAAGCAGCGGGTATTTCTCCGGCTTGTCATCGCCTTCGGTGACGCTGAGCAGGGCGATCTTGTGGTCCTCGCCGCAGTCGAATTCCACCGGGCAGACAAGGTTACCCACATTTTCGATGAACAGGATATCCACCTTGTCAAGGTCAAGGGCGGTGAGGGATTCCAGAACCATGGCCCCGTCCAGGTGGCAGCCACCGCCGGTATTGATCTGCACCGCCTGCGCGCCGGTGGCTGCCACCCGCCTGGCGTCGTTGTCGGTTTGCAGATCGCCCTCAATGACCGCCATGCGGAATTCGCCCTTCAAGTCACTGAGGGTGCGCTCCAGAAGGGAGGTCTTGCCCGCGCCGGGCGAGCTGATCAGGTTAAGGGCCAGAATGCCCCTGGCCCTGAAAAGGCCCCGGAGCTGACGGGCGATGGTGTCGTTGGCTTCAAGCAGGTTTCTGATAACAGGCACTTCCATGGCGTCAATCAACCTCTATGCTGTCTATGTACAGCTCCTTTCCGGACAGAACCTTGTGGCCGATGTCCTCGCCGCAGGCCGGGCAGGGGGAGAACAGGGAGGCCCGGACGGGTTCGGGTCCGAATTCATGCCCGCAGGCGCCGCAGGCCAGGCGAAGGGGTTCCTCGACAAGTTCCAGTTGCGCGCCCTGCATATCGCCGTCCTGGGTCTGCACCTCAAAAGCCATTTCAAGGGCCTCGGGGACGACATTGGCCAGGGCGCCGGCGCGCAGCCGGACCACGCGCAGGGTGCGGGCGCCGTGCTTGCGCATCTCCTGGCGGACAATATCCAACAGACTGATTACCAGCGACATTTCATGCATGGGCGGTATGCTACGCCAAAAGCCGGCAATTGCCAATGCGCAACTTTTGCCAAGGGAACTTTTGCCTTGCGCGACACAGTTGCCCGCACACATTGGCAAGCCGGGAAGAATACGCTAGGATACGCAGGGAACCGGACTATAGCATAGAATGGTGTATCTGTAAGCGCCCCATACCGGGGCCGGCAGTTGTCCCCCAAGGAGACCCTAGTGGACAGCGGATCTTTTCTCGGCCTCTTCAGCGTCAGGGATAAAACCAGCATCGCGGCCCTGCCTTTTCGCAACGAGAGCGGCCTCTGGCAGGCCTGGGCCATGGCTGACGGAGGCTATATGATACAGGCCCTGGACAGCAGCCATGCCCCCTGGGGCGGCATGTATGTTATCAGCCCGGAGAGTTTCAACGCCTTGCTGGTTTCCGTCAAGGCGGACCCGGCCGGTTTTTTCACCCAGGAGAGCATGCGCCTTGCCAGCCGCCAGAAAAAACGCCTGCGCTCGGATTCTCCCGAACTGTTCAGCATGTGGCTGCTCCAGTCTGAAGAGCCGCGCAATCACGCCTCCGGCGGCCAGGATACGGAACTGGACATCGTCGGGCTGGATATGCCCTATCCCGGTTCCTTCGGCTTTGCCGACTCCATTGACCCGGATATGAGTTCGCAGCCCGCCCGTGCTCCGGTCGCTCAGGATGAAGCGGTGTTCATGCCCGTTTGGCATCCGGACAAGCTCCTGCCCGATGATAACCAGCCCGAAGACGACGAAGACGTCTTTCTGCCCCAGCACCCTACCCGCCACACCCCGCATGCGCCGGGGCCCGGCCGGGAACGGCCCGACTCTGAAATGGCCTATGCCCACGGGACAGGCGGCCAGGATGCCCATGCCCGGGAACAGGAAAACTTTCACCCGGCCGCCGGGTCGGCGCAAAACGCTTTCGCGCGGGATGGATCCGACCTGTCGTCTTTGCTGAGCACGCAAGGCGCGGCGGCTTCATCCCCGGCCGCGCAGAGCGCGGCGGCTCCATATCCGGGTGCGCAGGGCGCAGCGGCTACCCCCCAGAGCGCGCTCACTGACGACGAGGCGGAAGAAGCCCGCAGGGAAGAACAGGCAGCCCGTCTGGAAAGCTCCATGCGCGATGCCTTTGCCCGCATTCTGGAGCAGATGGACCAGGGGCGCCCGGTGGAACTGGAGCAGGAAATATCCCGACTGATCATGCGCGGGTCAGGCTTTACCTGGAAGCAAAAATTCATGTTCACCGAGTTCGGCCTGGCTCTCAGACGCAAGCGCCTGCCCAAACTGGCCCTTGCCTGCCACATGCGCGCCCTTGGCTTTGCGCCAAGGGACGAGCATATTCTTTTTAATGTCGCAAGAACGGAATACGAACTGGGCAATGTGGACGCGGCCAAGGAATACCTGCGCCGGGCGCTTGAAGCAACGCCGGACTTCAGCATTGCCTCGAACTTTCTAAATTTTCTTAACGGACAAAACTGAACGCCGCGCGGACAACGCCGCCTGTAATACTGTGCGCCGCACAGGCCGCAAGGAGAATATGACCGATGAACAAGGGCATAACCATGATCATCCTGGTTGTCGTGGCCAGCGCCATGGGCCTGGTTTTCTTTACCCATACGCGCCGGGACGCTCCAGCGGAGCCGCTGCTGACCGCCGCGACAAATCAGGCTCCCCCTTCAGCCGCAACGCAAAGCAGCAAGCCGGACAGCGGCGCGGGC
>JAJDJN010000260.1 GCA_030267245.1 Desulfovibrio sp. OttesenSCG-928-A18 | reverse complement strand
TTTCTTGGATCTACGTGCAATTTTGTGGCTATCCGCGCAATTTCGTGGGTCTGTGCGCAGTTTTCAGGCTAAAATCCTATGAGCTCACGCACCCCATCCATGGTTTTGCGGGCTTCTTTCCGGGCCTTTTCCGTGCCCGCTTGAAGTACTTCAAAAACCCTTTCCGGCTTCTGGTCCAGTGCGGCCCGACGTTCATGCAGCGGGGCGAGAAAGTCCGCCAGGCCTTTGAGCAGAATCTTCTTGCAGTCCACACAGCCAAGGGCCGCTGTGGCGCATCCGGAGCGGATGTCCTCCTGCGTGGCCTTGTCGGTAAGCAACTCATGATAGGGGAACAGGTTGCAGACATCGGGGTTGCCCGGGTCGCTGCGGCGCAGGCGGGCCGTATCCGTAAGCATGCCCCGGATCTTGGGCTCGATGCTGTCCATGCCTTCGCGCAACTGGATGGTGTTGTGGTAGCTTTTGGACATCTTGCGCCCGTCCAGCCCCGGGCACTTGGCCTGGGGCGTGAGCCGCGCTTCGGGCTCCGGAAAGAAGTCGCCGTAGAGATGGTTGAAACGGCGGGCTATTTCGCGGGACATCTCCAGATGCGGCACCTGGTCCTGGCCCACAGGCACCCAGCGCGGACGGTAGATGATGATGTCCGAGCTCATGAGCACGGGGTAGCCGAGAAAGCCGTAAGTGCCAAGGTCTTTGCCCTGCAACTGCTGTAACTGCTCCTTGTAGGTCGGGCAGCGTTCAAGCCAGCTTACCGGCGTGACCATGGACAGGATGAGGTGCAGTTCGGCATGCTCCTTGACCTTGGATTGCTGAAAGATCACGCTACGTTCCGGGTCCAGCCCGGCCACAAGCCAGTCCTTGACCAACTCGGGCACGAACTCGCCGATGCCGCGCGCGTTTTCATATTCGCTGGTCAGGGCGTGCCAGTCGGCGACAAAGAAAAAGGTCTCCATCTCCTCCTGCATGGCCACCCAGTTCTTGAGCACGCCAAAATAGTGCCCCAGGTGCAGGGCGCCTGTGGGGCGCATGCCGGAAACAGCGCGGTGCGCGGCCAGCTCGTTGATTGCGGAAAAAACCGTGTCAGAAGCCACAAAAACACCCTCCATAATCTGAATATTGCGCCAACGCCGGAAGGCGCGCTGTTTTTACATCGTAAAAACAGGGTGTTGTACTATGCATTGCTGGGTTTGGAGCAAATACACTTTTAAACCGCTCTGCAAGGATTTGACCTCAAATCCTTGCCCTGAAATGCTTGTGGCGAGCTTTGCCCGCCGTTAAGCAAGTATTTCAAAGGTAAAATGCTCTAAAAGAATCTTCGCGAAATTGCGGGGTCGATGCCGGTGAAGGACAACATGAAGGAGGCGCTCATATCAATCAGCGGCACCAGCACGTAGCGAAAAGCGCCAACAGCCACCAGCAGGATTATGATCAGCATGCCGAAACGCCCGAGGGAGGCGTACTGTATGGCCAGACTGCGCGGCAGCAGGCCTTCCAGGATATGGCTGCCGTCCAGCGGCGGCACGGGCATCAGGTTGAACCAGGCCAGGGCGCAGTTGATGAAAATGCCCAGAATGGCCGAAAGCAGCACAAGAACGGCGATATCTTGCGGCCCCTGGAAGCCGTAGCGCAAAAAGCTGTTTACCATGCCCACGGCGCTGGAACCGCCCACCAGGCCCGCGTCCATCATATTGGCCATGGCCCTGGCAAGCAGGGCGCAGAACAGGGCCACGATAAAATTCGTTATGGGGCCGGCTGCCGAAACGAGCATCATGGCCTGCCTGGGCTTTTTGAAATACCTCGGCTGCACTGGCACGGGCTTGGCCCAGCCGATGATGAAGGGGCTGAACAGGGCGGTGAAAATAAACACGCCAAGCCCCATGGGGTCCACATGCCGGATCGGATTCAGGGTGAGCCGCCCGAGAAATTTGGCGGTGGGGTCCCCATGCTTGAAGGCCACCCAGCCGTGGGCCACTTCATGCATGATGATGCCGAATATGGCGGGAACAATGGCCAGGCCGAAAATAAGCAGTCTTACGGAGTCGATATCAAACATGGATGTATTTTCACATTGGTTCAAAGCGTTTGCGCGAGTCTGGCCGGGCCCGGCGCCCGGGGCTTCGCCACTTGCGCGTCCTGGTTTTACGCAATAAAACGCGCCCGGTAAAGGGCGCGTTGTATGGAAAAGCCGCGCGGCAGGGGCGCGTCCGGGAGCAGGCGGGGCCCGGAGCTTCCGGCTTGTTCAGCTCTTGTGTTTCTTGGCCAGCACTGTTCTGATGGTTTCCTTGAGGCCCGTCAGGTCAACGGATTTCACATTATACGCGTCAGCTGCGGACGCTTTCAGCTCGTTCTGGAAGCTGTCATAGGCGGAACTCAGTATGACCGGCAGTTCCGGACTTGATGTCTGCAGAGTCTGTAAAAGATCCAGTCCGGTCATCGGGTTGCCTTCCAACTTGATGTCCAGGATGACCAGATCCGGTTTTTCGCGGGCCACAACATCCAAAATGGGTTCACGACCGTCCGAGACCGCCACGCTGTAGTTTTCGTTCTGCAGTTCTTCCTGGTAGAGCATGCGAATATGGAGCTCATCGTCCACGACCAGGAGTTTTGTATTCATATCGGCCTCCGGCAAGAAAATTGGCGCTATCCGGCAGGAGAAAAGCGGTTCTTGGAAGTACCGGAACCGCCCGCCGTGCGCAGGATACTCTTATGGCAATATACCCCGCCGCGCAGTTGGAGGCAAGATAATTCCGTAAGTTTTCCACAAGGCCCCGAAGGTTTTCACAGTGAAGCGCCATATCGATGATGCAGCGAT
>JAJDJN010000026.1 GCA_030267245.1 Desulfovibrio sp. OttesenSCG-928-A18 | reverse complement strand
ATGCTCTGTATCCATGATCGAAACTACCGAATCAGCCTGTTTTCTGCTGTTCCCGGGCGATTCATTGGTATGTTTGCCCTGGACCGGCGACTTTCTTATTCCTCTTAAAATCCATTCGTACTCTATGTCCAGGTGCCCGATATCCACAGCCTGATAGCCCGCTTTTCCAAGATCGTGGCAGAGCACGGTCGCCGTTGGCCCCAGGGGGGCCAGGATCAAACAGTTTTTTTCTATTTTGCAAGCCTCGGCCAGGATGGCGTCATATTTGTCAAAAGCATCGTAGGGCGGGGCAACAATCCGCCGCACGCTGGCCGCCTTGGCGAGCAGGTCGTTGCCAATCCCGAACTTTGTCTTTGTTCCCTCAATTATTACCAGGTCGCGGTCCGCCCAGAGCCCTTTGAGCCGCTCCAGGGCAAGCCTGCCGTCGGCAGCGCGCACGGCAACGGAGCTTCTGGCAAATCCGGTGTCCACGTAAACCGAATCAAAATTTAAAAAATTATATATGTCCTGGCGGTAAGATTGCATAAAGCGACGCCAGAACCTCCAGGTGCTGCCGGCATGGGCCAGGCTGCCAAAAGCATCCGGAATTCCAACCAGCACGCCGGGGACATCGTTTCTGAGTATTTCCGCGAAACGCACGGACAAAAGACCGCTGCTTTTTTGAAAAGGGATGTCTTTGTTGAAAAGCAGCCTGAATTCTCCATCCCCGAACCTGGCGACGGACTTGCCGCTGGATAAAACAAGATCGAGCGTTTCCAGATTTGTTTTGACGGTCGGCAGCTTCAAGTCATTCTTTTTGAAGGTATCATAAAGCTCATATTGTAAATTTTCCGGATAGCTGTCGCCCAGAAGGGCCAATGAATTTTTTAGATCGGAGCGGAACAGGAACTTCAAATTTTTAAAAAAAGTTTTCATATCCAGGCCTGTACTGGTGTTTTGCCCAAAAGCCCGAAGCTTGCGGGCTTTCAAGGGGGTCATAAAGATATGACCGGACGACGACTTACTATTCAAGCGAGTTTGTTATCCTTTTTAATGGAGTTCGCAACAGGGAGCTTCAAGGGCAAGGGCAGGTCCGCCCTTATCAGCCCGTTGAAAACGGGCTGCACGCGCCAGGACGGCGCGCTGAACAAAGTACAGGAAGTACTTTTTCAACGCCCTGTTATAGCTCTTTGCTAAAATCCTTCTTCCGCCAGCCGAATTTGAGATAGTCCTTGAACATGTACTTGATTCTCGCCCGTTGCAGCGGGTTTTTCCACTGTGTCCTGTCCCGCCAGTCGAGCATGTGCCTTGTGGCTCCGCTCCAGTCAATGGGCGCTATCACCCCGGCCGCCACAAGGCTGTCGGGCGACTGGTATTCCCTGGACCCTTCGTACATGAAGCCCTGCTCCGGGTTTTCCCGGAACCACCGGGCGTAGCGCTGGTAATCCTCGCTGTTGTTCCAGTAGACCTGCCTGGCCAGCGCGTCATCGATCTTCAGTAGGTCGCGGCGCGAAAATTTGTAATGCAAAAGCCCCAGGATGCGCTCGGAAAGAAAGTTGCGCCAGGCCGGAAACATCTGATGCGCCCCGATCATCATGTCTTCCCCGCTCAGAAAAAAGAGCACGTGCTTGGTCAATTCGGGGGTATATTCGGTATAGCCCATCTGCTTGTACATCCGCCCCCGGATGCCGCCCATGCAGCGCACCCGGTGCTTGCTGCAGAGTTCCGTATACCCGTCCGAATCGAAATAACGGCAGTATTCGCGCACCGCTTCGCAACTGTCCAACTGACGGTGCCGCGCAAGGCCGCCATCGCCGTACATATCCACAAGCAGGCCGCGCGGACGCAAATTGCCTTCCTTTTCAAGCAGGCGGGTCAAATCTTCCAGCGGGTGCTCTTCCATGCCGTCGTAGACCAGAAATTCATCGGCATCCAGATTGAGGTACCAGCGTTGATAGCCGTAGCGGGCCATGAGCTGGTGCCGCCAGCCCCGTTGCGCCAGCGACTGGTACTGCTCCCGGCACAAATAAAGGTCCACGTCCTCCTGCGCGGCCAGAAAATCCCTGCTCGAGTCGGCGGAGTCGTTATCGATGAAGACAAAACGCGACAGTCCCAGCTTTCTGTAGTGCTCCAGAAAACAGGGCAGCCGCCAGCCCTCGTTGCGGGTCACGCAGAGCAGCGTGATTCCGGAGCCGGACGGCTCAAGATTGAGAGAAAGCGGCTTCAATACGGCCTTTTTCCAAATATCCAATGTCTGGCGGCAGCGTTTTTTCATTGATGCTCCTCAGTGCCTGTCATGAAGCTGACAAGAGCGTGTAGACATCATAAAGGGCGAGGGCATACTTTTCCATGGTGTGCTCCGAGGCGACGGCCACGGCCCTTTGGGACAGACGCGAGCGCAGGTCGGCATCGGAAAGCAGCAAATCTATCTTGGCCGCAATATCCGCCGGCTCCAGCTTGCACACCAGGCTGGCCCCGGACGCTATCTCCAGGGAGGGCACATGCTCGGACAGCACGGCCGGCAGACCGCAGTACATGGCTTCCAGGTGGGCGATGGGCAAGCCCTCAAAGTCCGAAGGCATGGCGAAAATATCGGCGGCTTTGAGAAAGGCCGGAACATCGGAGCGAAAGCCGGCCAAGGCCACGCGATCCTCAAGGCCAAGTTGCGCGCGCAGATCTTCAAGCTTCGCCCGTTCGGGCCCCTCGCCCACCATGACCAGGCAGACCTGCCGCCCGGCATCGCGCAGTAGGGCCACCGCGCGCAGCAGTAAATCCAGATTTTTTTGCGGCACATAGCGGCCAACGGACAGCACCACCGGGGCTGTGAAACCGTAGAGCTCTTTCAGGTCAAGGGGCGCGTGTTCAAGGCGCGAGGGCATGACGGCATTGTACAGCACCTGCACCGGGCGTCCGGCCAGATTGTGATCGCTACGCACCACTTCGGCCACGGCTTTGGAAACAGCCAGATAACGCGTGGTCAGCCAGGAAAGCGCCTTGTCCGCCGCCCGGCGGAACAGGCGCCGCTCGTGCTTGATGTTCCGCAGATGCACGATAACGGGGATTCCGAGCCCGGCGGCGGCGAGCCGGCCGTGGTAATTGGCCGTAAAATGCATAGTATGAATGATATCCGGCGCATAGGACTTTAAAGCCTTGCGCAGCCGGTTTGTGGTGTCGAAACGGTAGGTGACGAGGGCCCGCTTGCTCCCGGCGATGCAGTTTACGTCTATGCCCGCTTCCAGGTATTCCGGCAAAAGCTCGCCCGTGCCCGAGACGTTGAACACCCTGGTCCGCACCAGGCCGTTTTTGCGATACTCCAGGCACAGGTCGTAAAGCCAGCGTTCTATGCCCCCAAAGGGCAATCCCCCTATAATATAGGCCACCTTCACGTCATGCACCGCCGCGTTTTTGTTCAGCCACCTGTTCCACAAGAGCGACAAGGTCGTCAATGCCCGCGCCTTTGGATACAAAGGGCACGATTTCTTCCTTGGCCCGCAGGGCGCGGATCTTGCCGGCCAGGGCCACGGGGTCGGAAGGCTCGTCTATGATCTGATCCCCGGGCAGAAAAGCGCAGGCCCCGGCCCGGTCGGAACAGAGGGTTTTCACTCCGCTGCTCATGGCCTCAAGCACCACGTTGGCCAGGGTGTCATAAAAGCTCGGCAGTACGAACATGTCCAGGGCGTGGTAAAAGCCGCGCATGTCCTTGAGCTTGCCGTGAAAATGCACGCGGCCCTCAAGCCCCAGAGCGACGGCCAACCGTTCGTAACGCCGGGATTTGCGCCCGCCCGCCACGTGCAGATGCGTGTCCGCCTCCAGCAACGGCAGGGAGCGGATAAGCGGGGCCAGCCCCTTGAGGACGAAATTTGTTGTAGCTATGCCGATGGCGTAGCGCCCGGCCTCCACGCCCAGGCCGGCGCGCGCGGCCTCGCGCTGCGCCGAAGTCGGGGCATGGTAGCGGGAGAGATCCGGACAGTTATATATGGTATGCAGGCGCTGCTGGCTTTCAGGATCGGACAGGTGCGGGTAGGCCTCCAGCACCCACTTGCCCACGGCATCCGAAATGGCGACCAGATGCGGGGTTTGCCTGTATATGCGGCGCTCGAGAAAAAGGATCAGCCAGTTGGCCGGCTGCAGCAGACGGGAACATTTTTTGAGCAGACGCGGCAGCCCCGGCTCCCAGGCCTGCTGCGAAAGCTTCCAGAAGCCGCGCAAAGGGCCGCCCCCGGCCCGGAATATGTCCTGCTTCCATGTTTTTCCAAGGCTTACGCAAACGTCATAATCGCCGCTTTTACGGATCCGTTCCGCGCGGATCAGAAACCAGAGCATTTTCATGAAACGCAGGCCCGGCGGCCGGCCCACCCTGCGCACGCGCACCCCCTCGGGGGGCGTCCCCTCCTGCCGGGCGCAGATGAATTCCACCATATGTCCTTTTCGGGCAAGGGCCTGCGCAAAATGCCAGCCGAACTGTTCCACGCCGCCGTAGCGCGAAAGGCGCGGCAGCATGAGGGCGATGCGGAAGGGCGCGTCCTTTTCCGCTGCCTGGCTATTCGTCATCGAAATCTTCTTCTTCCAGGGATTCGGCGCGGCGCAGCAGCTCCTCCAGTTGAATATCCACGCCGATGATGCCGGTGATATTATCCTCCTTGTCAATGAGCGGCGCGGACACGGAAACCACCAGCTTGCCCGTGAGCAGGGACTGGTAGATATCCGTCACGTGCAGGGTGCCGCTCTTCATCGGTTCGGTGAACCATTCGCGCATGGACAGGTCCGTGCCCAGGGGCAGCCGCTCGGAATAGCGCGCCTGATAGGCCGGATCGATCACCGCGCCGGCCAGCAGCCGGCCCTGGGTATCCGTAAGGTTGATGAACTGCACAAAGGTGAATTCGCGCAGGAACTTCTCCAGACAGGGATAAAGTTCATTGCCCTGCCCCCGCACCTCCATGGTGTTGACCAGGCGGGTGATGACCTGGATGGAGAGCTTTTTGGCAATGCTGCGCACGCGTTCCAGTTCCGAGGGAAAGCGCTCGGGCATATAGCGCTTGGCCAGGGCGATCATTTCCTTTTTGGAAAAGGAGGTGTTGCGCCCGCGTTCATAAGCGGCCAGGATGCGAGCGTAGATCATGCCCACGGCCGGGTGCGTCTTCTGAATCTGCCCGCTGCCTTCAAGATTGAACATCTGGTTCAGCCAGTAGGCCACGCCAGCGCGGCCGGATTTGTCGGTTATGATGATGGGCACCGGCCTGCCGAGAATGGTGGTGGTATCGAAGATATTATAGATTTCCTCGTTCTTGGCCAGACCGTCCACATGGATGCCGGCGCTGGTGGCGTTGAAGTCCTTTCCCGCAAAGGGATAGTTGTCCGGGATGCGGTATTCCAGCTCTTTTTCAAAATACTCCGCAATGCGGGATATGGTCTGCGTACGCGCGGCATCGTCGTCGCCGGTAAGGGAAATATACTCGATGACCATGGCTTCCAGAGGGGTATTGCCGGTGCGCTCGCCAAATCCGAGCAGGGTGCCGTTGACTCCTGCGCAGCCATAGAGCCAGGCGGTGCTGGCGTTAATCAGCACCTTGTGGAAGTCGTTATGTCCGTGCCATTCCAGCCATTCCCCCGGCACTCCCGCGCCGTCGGTAAAGGCGCGCACAAGGCGGGGCACGGAACGGGGCAGGGCCGCGCCGGGGTAAGGAACGCCATAGCCCATGGTGTCGCAGAGGCGGATCTTGACCGGCATGCCCGCATCCTTTGACATCTCCATCAGTTTTGCGGCCAGGGGCAGGCAGAAGCCGTGGATATCCGCCCTGGTGACGTCCTCAAAGTGACAGCGGGGCGTGATGCCCCATTCCAGGGCCTGGGCCGCGAGCCCGGCGTAGCTGTCAAAGGCCTTTTTCCTGTCCCAGCCCAGTTTGAGAAAAATGTGGTAGTCGGACACGCTGGTGAGCATGCCCACTTCTTTGAAGCCCATTTCCTTTGCCAGCTTCAGGTCGTTGATGTTGGCCCGGATCCAGCCAGTCACCTGCGGGTAGCTGTAGCCCCTGGAGCGGCAGGCCTCGATGGCTTTTTTATCCTTGTCGGAATACATGAAAAATTCGCTGGCCCGGATCAGCCCGCTTCTGCCGCCCAGTTCATGCAGCAGATCGAAAATGTGCAGGATCTGTTTCACGGTATAGGGCGGCCTGGCCTGCTGTCCGTCCCGAAAGGTGGTGTCGGTGATGAACATGGGCTCGGCCGGGCGCGGGTCCACAAAAACCCCGTCAAAGGGCACACGGCTTATACGGGTATAGGGAAACATCTCCCGGAAAAGCTCGGGTTTTTCCACCTCGGTGATCTTTTCGGCATAAACGCTTCGCGTGGGGTGCAGCAAGGGCATCGTTCAAATCCTCCAGCAAGGGCAGTCCGGGGCGTCCGGCTGCCTGCGACAGTTCGGGTATGCAATGATGGTTCAGAGGCTGACAAAAATGGTCTCGCGCATGGCCAGGACTTCGGGATGCCCGCCATTGATGGCCAGGGCCGCTTCCAGCGCCCTGGCCGCGGCTTCGCTTCGGGCGCTTTCAAGCAGCGAATAGGCCGCTTCAATGTACATGCGCTCCGGCTCGTCGCCGTACACGGCCCGGATCAGGCGCGGGAAATCCCCGCCAAGGGTCCGGCTGGCCAGGTCGATATTGTCGTTCAGAAAACGCGCCAGGGGGCGGTGTTTGCGCGCGCCGGCAAAATACAGACAAAAGAGCCTTCGCGCATGCTGCAAAAGGTCCTCCAGGCGAAAAACCTCCCGCCGCATGCTCTCGGCGGTCTGATCCTGGATGCTGAGCAATTCCTGCACCATGACGTCGACTTCTATTTCCAGATCCCTGCCCGCCAGTTCCACAAGCTCGGGCACGTAGTATTGCTGCTGGTGCGCGTCTTCCATCAGCTTCAGGGATTCATGAAAAATATAGCCCAGGGTCCAGTCCAGCAGGCGGCCCGCCGGACGGTCCAGATCCGCCGTTAAAAAGGCATGGTGCGCCGTGTCCTTGAGCCGCCAGAGCAGCCCCTTGTTCAAAGGCTCGCCCACCATGTCCCGGAGCACGGGAAAAGAAATGCTGCCGGAAGCCGCGAAACGTTCGAACTGCGCGAACAGCAGGCTCGAGGCGCGGCAGAAATCGCGCAGCACGTCGCGTTCAAAGGCTTCTCTGTTATGGTGTACCCAGGCTCGCATGCTCTATGCCTCCGGCGGCCGGGGGGCGCCTTCACTCCGGATTCCCCGCCGGGGGGCGGCGCCCCCGGCCCCGCGCTTGTTCTTGATGTCCTTGCGCCGACACGGGCGCAAGGGGCACCGGGACAGTGTTCTTCCGGACTCATGCCGCGAAATTCGCGCAAAAGCCGGTCATGGAATCGGGCAGCTCTCGCCGCAGCAGTTTTTTAAAAATCCCGTGTAAGCATGCAGGATGCGGCCTTCCTTTTCTCGCTGTTCAGGAGAAAGCGGCGGCAGGGCATGGCGGGCGGCCAACTCTTCCAGTTGGGCCTGCGCGGGCAGCGCGCCAAGGCCCCGGGCCAAAATTTCACCGCTGACCACGGCAAAAAGATCGGCTTCACGCATATCCGTCACCACGGCAAGGGGCGCGGGCAGGGGCAGGGCCAGCCGGGCCATGGCCGTGACTTCCCGCACATAGGTATGCACCTGTCCCGGGCAGAACACAAGCAAAAGACACAGATCCCCCCTTGCGGAAAACATGGCCAGATCCGCTTCGCGGCTTTGCGTCCCGGCCGCCGCCGTGTAGCTGACGGCAAAACGCGGCCGCAGACAGGACGGGGCAAAGGAGCGTTCTTCAACAAGGTAGCGGGCAAGGGCCTGGCGCAGGTCCTCATAGGTGGTGCGCTCCCTGGCCTCGCCGGTCAGATAATCGCACAGGGTGCCGCCAAGGCTTACCTCATGCATGGCCGGCATCCCCGCGCACGGGATGGGAGCGCTTTTCTTTTCTCTCGTGCCATGTTGCCCACCCGTCGCCGTCGCCCCGCAAGGGGAGCGGCTCAAGCATCCCCGGCCTTTTTCGAGCGCTCGGCCTGCTTGAGCAGGGCTCTGGCCACGTTGCAATCATAAAAAAGCAGGGGGTCTGCCCCGCCGCCCCGTTCCTTGTACATGGCCGCCGCCGCGCTGACCACCTCAAAGGGCAGCCAGTGGTGCGTCTCCCACACTTCGGGGTGATCCCTGCGCCACAAACGAAATTCCACACCGCCCGCGCCCTGGCGCACATAGACCCTGGTGCTGACGTCGGAAGGGTCGGGGTGGTAGTATAATCCTTTTTCATCCTGCATGGTATCGCTTAATCCTGCCGCGCTGTATGTAACTGTTGTCGCAACAGTTTGGCGCGAATCAGGGCGGGCGTCAACCATTGTGTGCAGCATTGTGTGCAGCATTGTGTGCGCTCCATTGCCCGCGCTTTCGCATAATTTTTGCCGGAAAACCCACGGAGCATTGAGGATAAAAGCACAGACGCCGAAAAGCGGCATGGCGGGCCCCATTCCGGCCTTACGCTACTTTTTTGCGCCATGCGTCGCCGTCTTTACGACCAGGCTCCAAGCCCTGCGGCGGCTGTCCACTTTTTTCTATCTCTTTGAAAACATTGAACGCAGAAAGCGCTTACATCTGAATGCAGCGGTAAATAGAGACTTGACAAAGCTCTGGTTTACTTCTAGTCGTTTTGGAGGTTGTGCTATTGGGCACAATAGATAATTTTTTGAAATCAGCGCCTTGACTTTCGCGAGCTTAAACGCCAATACGGGATTCTTCGCATTGCGTGTGACCCTTGCTGTATGTGTCGCACATACGGACGGGCGGGCGCGACTTTCTGGCTCTGGACGCAGAAAACGGCTGAAGCACCCCTGAAGCGGACGAGTGTCCGGCTTGTAAGGGTATGAACGTACAACCATGTGGAGGTAAGGCAATGGCGAAACATGCAACTCCCAAGCTGGACCAGCTTGAGTCTGGGCCTTGGCCCAGCTTTGTGTCCGACATCAAGCAGGAAGCTGCTTACCGGGCCGCAAATCCCAACAAGGTGGAATTCCAGATTCCTGTGGATTGCCCTGACGACCTGCTCGGAGTGCTGGAGCTTTCGTACAACGAACGTGAAACCCACTGGAAACACGGCGGCATCGTCGGCGTGTTCGGTTACGGCGGCGGCGTTATCGGCCGTTACTGCGACCAGCCTGAAAAGTTCCCCGGTGTCGCGCACTTTCACACCGTGCGCGTGAACCAGCCCGCCGGCAAGTACTACACCACCAAGTTCCTGCGCGAGCTTTGCGACCTGTGGGACATGCGCGGCTCCGGTCTGACAAACATGCACGGCTCCACCGGTGACATCGTGCTGCTCGGCACCCAGACCCCGCAGCTCGAAGAACTGTTCTTTGAGCTGACCCACAAGATGGGCACGGACCTTGGCGGCTCCGGCTCCAACCTGCGCACCCCGGCTGCCTGCCTCGGCCAGTCCCGTTGCGAGTATGCCTGCTACGACACCCAGGACATGTGCTATCAGCTGACCATGGACTACCAGGACGAACTGCACCGTCCGGCCTTCCCCTACAAGTTCAAGTTCAAGTTCGACGGCTGCCCCAACGGCTGCGTTGCCGCCATGGCCCGCTCGGACTTTGCCGTTGTCGGCACCTGGAAAGACGACATCAGAATTGATCACGCCGCTGTTTCAGCCTATGTCGGCGGCGAATTCGCCCCCAATGCCGGCGCCCACTCCGGGCGTGACTGGGGCAAGTTCGACATCCAGGCTGAAATCGTTGACCGCTGCCCTACCCAGTGCATGAGCTGGAACGGCTCCAAGCTGTCCATCAACAACAAGGAATGTACCCGCTGCATGCACTGCATCAACGCCATGCCCCGCGCTCTCGGCATCGGCAACGAACGCGGCGCGTCGATCCTTGTGGGCGCGAAAGCCCCGGTGCTTGACGGCGCCCAGATGGGCTCCCTGCTTGTTCCCTTTGTTGAAGTGTCCCAACCCTATGATGAAATCAAAGAGATCATCGAAAAGATTTGGGACTGGTGGATGGAAGACGGCAAGAACCGCGAGCGTCTGGGTGAAACCATCCGCCGCCTCTCCTTCCAGCGCCTGCTTGAAGTTGTTGGCCTTGAGGCCCAGGCCGTGCACGTCAAGGAACCCCGCCACAACCCGTACATCTTCTTCAATGAAGACGAAGTGCCCGGCGGCTGGGAACGTGACCTTGAAGCATACCGCAGCAGACACCAGAGATAAGGAAAGGGGAAGACTACAATGGCATTTATCTCTTCCGGATACAATCCTGAAAAGCCCATGGAGAACCGTATCACCGATATCGGTCCTCGCAAATACGACGAGTTCTATCCGCCCTTCATCGCCAAAAACAAAGGCAAATGGCTCTATCACGAGATTCTTGAGCCCGGCGTGCTCGTGCACGTTGCCGAAAGCGGTGACAAGGTCTACACTGTGCGTTGCGGCGCCGCGCGCCTCATGAGCATCACCCACCTGCGCGAAATGTGCGACATCGCGGACAAATACTGTGGCGGGTACCTGCGCTTCACCACCCGCAACAACATTGAGTTCATGACCGACAAGGAAGACGTGCTCAAGGCCCTGAAGGCCGATCTCGCTTCCCGCAAATTCAGCGGCGGCTCCTTCAAGTTCCCCATCGGCGGAACCGGCGCCGGCATCACCAACATCGTGCACACCCAGGGCTGGGTGCACTGCCATACCCCGGCCACCGACGCCTCCGGCCCGGTGAAGGCCGTTATGGACGAAATGTTCGCCGACTTCCAGCAGATGCGCCTGCCCGCTCCGGTGCGCATCTCCCTGGCCTGCTGCATCAACATGTGCGGCGCGGTGCACTGTTCAGACATCGGCCTGGTGGGCATTCACAGAAAGCCCCCCATGGTCGACCACGAATGGGCCGACCGCCTCTGCGAAATCCCCCTGGCCGTCGCCTCCTGCCCCACCGCGGCAGTGCGCCCGACCAAGGTGGAATACAAGGGCGAAAAGGTTAACTCCATCGCCATCAAGAACGACCGCTGCATGTATTGCGGCAACTGCTACACCATGTGCCCGGCCCTGCCCATCTCCGATGGTCAAGGCGACGGCATGGCCATCATGGTCGGCGGCAAGGTGTCCAACCGCATCAGCATGCCCAAGTTCTCCAAGGTCGTTGTGGCCTACATTGCCAACGACCCGCCCCGCTGGAAGAAAGTCACCGACGTGGTCAAGCATATCGTTGAAGTATATGCCGCCAACGCCAAGAAATACGAACGCCTCGGCGAATGGGCCGAGCGCATCGGCTGGGAACGCTTCTTCTCCATCACCGGGCTGAAGTTCACCTACCACCTCATCGACGACTTCCGCGAGCCCGCCTACTACACCTGGCGTCAAAGCACCCAGTTCAAGTTCTAGGCATACGCACGACTTCACTATCTCCGGGCGCATACCGCGCCCGGAGAACTACCCCAAAGGGGAAAGCCATGACCGAAGAACAACAAAAAATTGTGGACTTCCTGAAAGGAAAGACCGGAAAAACAAAATTCTATTTCAACGACTTCCTTGAAGTTTTTCCTGACAAGGGCCCGCGCGACGTGAAAAAAGTCCTCACCTCCATGGTGAATGCTGAAATACTGGAGTTCTGGTCTTCCGGTAGTACCACCATGTACGGCCTCAAAGGCGCAGGCAAACAGACGCACGCTGAAGGCGAAGATTAGTCCGGCGGCCTGTTCCGGCTGTTTTGGACTCTGACAGTGTCAGAATATTTTTTTGCCCTGTCTGTGTCGCGGACCAGAACCGCGCGCAAGGGGATCAAAAGGAGATTCTTCACTGGCAGAGGGCAATACCGGCCGGAATCGCGCAGGCCACCGGCTTCTTTCCTTTCCTGAAAGCGCACTGGACCGCAGAAAACGCAGTCCGTGCGCTTTTTCTGAAACAAAGCTCCGTCCAATCCCCCTTCTCCCTTCAGCGCCATGGCTACCCCAAGTATCGTCATCTCAGGCCTTTCCGGCGGCTCGGGCAAAACCATGCTCAGCCTCGGGCTGGCCAGGGCCTTTGTCAACCAAGGCCTGCGGGTCAGAGCCTGCAAAAAGGGCCCCGACTATATCGATGCCGCCTGGCTCGCGCTGGCCGCGCGCGCGCCAAAAGCAAACCTCGACCCCTTCTTCACCCCCGGCCCCGGATTGCGCCAACAGTTTCTCGCCGCCTGCGCGGGCTACGACCTGGCCCTGGTGGAAGGCAACCGGGGGCTGTTTGACGGCCTGGACATCTCCGGCTCCTGCTCCACAGCGGAACTGGCCCGCATCATAGACGCCCCGGTGCTGCTCGTTGTGGATTGCACAAAGATGACCCGGACCGTGGCCGCCCTCGTCAAAGGCTGCATCGACTTTGAGCCGGGACTGCGTATCGGCGGGATAGTGCTCAACCGCACCGGCAACCAGCGGCATCAGAGCCTGACCCAACGGGCGGTGGAAGAACTGGCCGGGCTGCCGGTTCTCGGCATCCTGCCCCGGCGGAGCACGCCCTTTATCAACGAACGCCACATGGGCCTGTCCGGTCTGGATGAACATGCCGATGCGGATCAAGCCCTGGACGGGCTCGCCCGATATATCAGCGCACACGTCAATCTGGAAGCGGTCCTGGAACTGGCCGCCCCCCGGCCGGCAAAAGCCGGAAGAGCGCACCCGGAAGAGCTGTTCACGGCAGCCGACAACGAGGCTTGCGCCCCGCCCCCGACGCGCAAGGCAGCTTCCCGATCCAGGACCGTGCGCATCGGCTATGTCCGGGATGCCGCCTTCTGGTTCTATTATCAGGAAAATCTTGACGCCCTGCGCCGCCTGGGCGCTGAACTGCTGCCCCTCTCCCTGCTCAGCCCCGAAGCCTGGCCCGCCATCGACGGCCTGTACATGGGCGGCGGACTGCCCGAACTGCACCTGGAAGCCCTTTCCGCCAACAGCGGCGCCCTGCGCCACGTGGCGGACCTGTCCCGCTCCGGGCTGCCCATATATGCGGAATGCGGCGGATTCATTTACCTGTGCGCGGAAATCCGGCTGCATGACCGCTCCCGTCCCATGGCCGGCGTGTTCCCCCACTCCATCGAATTCTGCCCGAAACCGCAGGGGCTGGGCTATGTGGAGGCGACGGTTGTCCGGCAAAACCCCTTTTACCCCGTGGGGCTGCGCCTGCGGGGACATGAGTTCCATTTCACCCGCAATATCCCGCCCCCGGCCGAACCGGGAACACAGCCCGGGGAAAAAGCGCCCCCCGGGAAAGGCGGCGATGACATGCGCCCCGACGAGGCTGCATATATCCTGGAACTCGCACGCGGCAGCGGCATGCAAAAATCCGCTGCCGGCGCTCTGGACGGGCTCTGCGTCAACAACACCTTTGCCGCCTATACCCACATCTATGCCCCGGCCGTGCCGCAATGGGCCGAGTCCTTTGTCTCCCTGTGCCGCCAGGTGAGCGCGCGGATATCGCATGAATAAAATGCCTCCGGCGGGCAAAGGGGCGGCGCCCCTTTGGATTCCCCGCAAGGGGCATGATGCCCCTTGACCCCCATATTGTCGATTCATGTTCGCGTGCGCAAGGGCCGCCGCCCTCTGCCGGGCAGTTCGCGGGGCAAATCCTCCTAAACGCTCCGTGTGCAATATCCAGGGTGAGCAGCCGGTTGAAGCTTGTTCGCTGCAGACGCCCTTGCATAAAACTCGCACCCGTATTATTATCTCTGACATAATGGCTCATGGTATTGATAACGAAAACCGGACCAGTTGCCACTTGATTCAAACTCGGGTATGCTTTTCCTCCGCAAGCTGCGTATGCGGCTTTTGCAGGGGCTTGGCCCCGACGACATGCACCAAATATGACACCACGCCATACGGCGGCGGGAATACAGGCAGATAATATGGCACAACAGGCCGGAGCAAAAGACACAGGCCGCCAGCGCGCTCTGGCGCAGCGGGTTTTTCCTGCCTGGTCTATCTGCTTGTCCGGCATCAGCACCTTGGGCTGTTTCGCCGGCCTGCTATGGCTCCTTGCCGTCAGCGGCAGCTTGCAGCCCGGGTTCACATCGCCGAACCCGAGTGAAAACAGCCCCGTCTTCGCATTCCAGCCTGATTCCCCTACCGACGGCGCTTCGACACCGCACGCGGACACGCCTTTTGCAGCGCCAGCGTCGCAGGATGAGGGCGCTTTTTTGTTCACGGACAATAACGCGAAACAGACCGCCCCCCCTGGCGGCGCGCCGGCAGCGCAGGGCAGCGGCACAAGCGAACAGCGGAAAGCGGCGGCCCAGTCCGGGCAAATTGCAACTGCCGGACCAGTACGGCCGGCAACGGCACAGTCGGTGTCCGACAAGCGGATTATACCGGCAACGGAGCAAGGGGCCAGCCCGGTCGACGTGCGGCTTTTGAGTCTGGCCCAGGATGCACGACAACTGGCGGCCGGGCAGGTCCGGGATCTGAATCTGGAAAGGGTCGCCGCGGCAAAGCTCCGCGCCGCCAATGTTTTTGGCGGGCTCCCCACCCTGACGCCTGTTCTGTACGCCAATGAACTGGACCGGCTGCGCGGCATGCTTAGCCCGCAGGCCAAAAAAGCCATGCTGGTCCATTTGCAGGTCGCGGTTCCCCTCGGCCGGCTGCAGCGCTCCATGCTGCGGCAGACCGCCACCTTTGAACTGGCCCATCTGCCCCATGAGGGCCTTGACCCCGCCTGGCGGCCGCTCATGATCCGCCTCATGGCCGATGGGTTTGAAGGCAGGCATGTTATTGAGGTCTTCCAGAGCATGGGGCCGCAATCCTACACCCCGGCGTTCATGGCGGCCAAAATCCGCGAGCTTTACGGAGTGGGCGGCATCGGGGTACGCCGCGAAGGCGCGCCCCCGCCCGAACTTCCCCTGGAATATGAGGCCCCCCTTGCCGATGTCTCCATTGGCAGCTGCCTGGATTTCATGAAAAAATATGAAAAGCATTTTGCGATCATCAAGCAGCGCTTCGGGGTGCCCGCGCATGTGATCATGGCCATCATGCTGGTGGAAACAAATATCGGCCTGGACCTCGGCGCCAACAGCGCCTTCCACGCCCTTGCCTCCATGGCCGCCACCACCAGCCCGGCCATTCTCGGCAGCATGGGCAACAGCGCCCAGATCCGCAGGGTCTCGGCCGCGTCCCTTAACGCCACCCTGCGCGCCAAATCGAACTGGGCGTATAATGAGGTGGCTTCACTGTTGCGCTATTCCCTGAAAAACAAAGCGGATGTCTGCAGACTGCCCGGCTCCATTTATGGCGCCGTGGGCATCTGCCAGTTCATGCCCTCCAATATCGAACGCTTTGGCGTGGATGGCGACGGGGACGGAAAGGTGGATCTGTTTTCGGTGGTGGACGCCATGTACAGCATCGCATCCTACCTTGAAGCCAACGGCTGGCGGGGGGCGGCTTCCGCCGGTCGCATGCATGCGGTCATCCGCACCTACAACCACGACGACTACTATGCCGCGCTGGTGCTCGGTACCTCCGGCCGCCTGGAACAGGCGCTCAAGGGCAAGGTGCCCATGCAGGCCAGCGCCTTTGCCGGCGGCAGGATGTTCGTCGCCGGTCCCGGCAGGCTGGACCCCAGCTTGCGCGGCCTAAGACGCCCGCCCATGTCCGCAAAGGTGGAGTTGCAAAGCTACCGGGATCAGGTGCACTAAGGCCCCCAGAGCAAATTCACTACGGCCC
>JAJDJN010000259.1 GCA_030267245.1 Desulfovibrio sp. OttesenSCG-928-A18 | reverse complement strand
GCAAATGCGCCTTGAAAAGGAGTATTCGCTCTCCTGCCCCGAGACACTCCACAGCGCGTAACGCAGTGACGCGCCGTGCGCCCCCCGCGGGCTTGTCCAAACGCGCCAGCCAGCACAAAAGCCCCGGCACCATGCCGGGGCTTTTGTGCTATTATTCGCATAGATACAAATTTGTTTTTCTTCACTTCAGGTATAAATAGTGCTAGTCTTGAAACAGTTTGCATTCCCAACCCTGTCACCAATAGCGGAGACCAGTTATGGCCAACAATCTCTATATCACCGCCACCGAATCCAAAAGCGGCAAATCTGTAGTCGTGCTGGGCATGATGCAATTGCTGATGCGCAACATCCGAAAGGTCGCCTTTTTTCGCCCGATCGTCAACAAGCCCCTGCTGCCCAACGCCCGCGACCACGACATCAACCTGGTGCTGCACCAGTTCGGGCTCGACATCGCCTATGAAGACACTTACGCCTACACCCTGCAGGACGTGCGGAATCTGATAAACAGCGGCCAGCACGAAACCCTTCTTGACAATATTCTCAAAAAATACAAAGCCCTGGAGTCCAGGTACGATTTCATTCTCTGCCTGGGCACGGACTTCATGGGCAAGGACCCGGCCTTTGAGTTTGAACTCAACTGCGATATCGCGGCCAACCTGGGCTGTCCGCTGCTCATCGTGGCCAATGGCGCGGGCAAATCCGCCCAGGAAATCATCGACTCCACCCAGCTGACCCTTGACCAGCTTGACGACAAGGGGCTGGACGTTGTGGCCTGCATTGTGAACAGGGCCGAGGTCACGGAGCGCGACGAGCATCGCATCGCCGCCTCCCTGCAGACCCGCGACAACAGCAGCAATCCGCTGGTCACCTATGTGCTGCCCGAGGAACCGACCCTTGGCAAACCGACCATGGGCGACGTCAAGCAATGGCTAAAGGCCCAGGTGCTTTACGGTCACGGGCGCATGGACAGCCTAGTGGACGACTATGTGATCGCGGCCATGCAGGTGGGCAATTTTCTGGAACACGTAAGCCAGGGCAGCCTGATCATCACCCCGGGGGACCGCGCGGACATCATCCTGGCCAGTCTGGCCTCGCGTTTTTCCACATCCTTTCCCGACATCTCGGGCATGGTGCTCACCGGGGGCATTGAAGTGCCCGTGAGCATCCACCGCCTGATCGAGGGCTGGACCGGCGTTCCCGTGCCCATTCTGACCGTGCACGACAATACCTTCAAGACCATCCAGATCCTGGCCCACCTGTACGGCAAGATAGAACCGGGCGACTCGCGCAAGATCAACACCGCCCTCGGGCACTTTGACTCCTGCGTGGACACGCGCGAGATCGAGGCGCGCATAGTGAACCTGCACAGCACCAGGATCACGCCCAAGATGTTCGAGTATAACCTTATCGAGCGCGCGGCCGCGCAAAAAATGCGCATTGTGCTGCCGGAAGGGGCCGAAGAACGCATCCTGCGCGCCGCCGATGTGCTGCTGCGCCGCAATGTGGCGGAGATCACCCTGCTCGGCAAGGTCGAGCAGGTGACCTCGAAAATCAACGAACTGGGCCTTGAACTGGATGTTTCGATCATCCAGCCGGATCTCTCGCCCAGGTTCAACGATTATGTGCGGACCTACCACGAACTGCGCAAAAACAAGGGCGTCAGTCCGGAGCAGGCGCACGACACCATGAACGACACCACCTATTTCGGGACCATGATGGTCTACAAGGGTGACGCCGACGGCATGGTTTCCGGTTCAGTCCACACCACGGCCCATACCATCCGCCCGGCCTTCGAGTTCATCAAGACCAAGCCGGGGGCCTCCATTGTCTCGTCGGTATTTCTCATGTGCCTGAAAGACCGGGTGCTGGTCTTCGGCGACTGCGCGGTGAACCCCAACCCCACGGCCGAGGAGCTGGCGGATATCGCCATCAGTTCGGCGGAAACCGCCCGTATTTTCGGCATAGAACCCAAGGTGGCGATGCTTTCATACTCCACCGGCAGTTCGGGCAAGGGCGCGGACGTGGATATAGTGGTGGAGGCCACGCGCATCGCCAAGGAGCGGGCGCCGGAGCTGCTTTTGGAAGGCCCGCTGCAATACGACGCGGCCATCGACCCCGAAACCGCGCGCGCCAAGCTGTCCGACAGCAAGGTCGCCGGTCAGGCCACGGTCTTTATTTTTCCGGATCTGAACACGGGCAACAATACATACAAGGCCGTGCAGCGGGCTGCTGACGCCGTTGCCATCGGTCCGGTGCTGCAAGGCCTGAACAAGCCCGTCAATGATTTGTCACGCGGCTGTACTGTGGCGGACATCGTCAATACTGTGGCCATCACCGCCGTGCAGGCCCAGGCCGAAGCGGGCAAACAGAACCCGGGCGGCAGTTCCAGATAAGCGCACCAGATAAACAGGCCAGATAAACGCGGAACAGGGCCGCTCCTCCGTCGCCGGAGGCGTCGGCCCCATGCAAAATATCCGGGTGTTTTGCAGGCCTCAGGCCCAGTCTTCCGGACGGGCGCAGGCCAGCATTTCGCGTAAGAGGCGGAGCGTTTCCTCGGCATCGGAGGGTTCAAGCCGGCGCAGGGCAAAGCCGGCATGCACGATAACATAATCCCCGGGCGCGGGCGCTTCTTCAAGCAGAGCCACAGAGGCCGTGACAAAGGTTTCACCTTCTCCTACCCGGCAACGGGCGATGCCGTCCTCCGATACTTCCTCCACCCGCATGGGTACAGCAATACACATGATATATCCTTTCAGGGCATTGTGATTACGCAACCGGGCCCGCACGCCCGATCGCTCTGTATATCTGAGGGAAGCACTGATTAATGGTCTTTTTGTCCTCTGCCTAC
>JAJDJN010000258.1 GCA_030267245.1 Desulfovibrio sp. OttesenSCG-928-A18 | reverse complement strand
CCTTGTTCTTTTCCGGCTCCGGAGCTATCGTGGCCGGATACACCAACTCACACGCACACAAGAGCGACCATGATGCACTCCCCGCATTTGCCCGTGGCCCATATTTATCTGGACCGCATCCGCGGCAACTACCGGCTCCTGTCGCGCATTGCCGGGGCTGCCGCCCACGCGGGACAAAGCTCGCGTCTGGTATTTTTGCCGGCCAGACAGGACGCTGGCGATGCTGAAGGCATTCCCTTTATCTGGCCGGATCTGATGCCGGTGATCAAGGCCGACGCCTATGGGCACGGCCATATCCAGGTTGCCGCCGCCTTGATCAAGGAGGGCGCCTCCCTTTTTGCATCCGGCAGCGTCGCGGAATCTTTGATGCTCCGCCAGACCCTGCTGGATTTGCAGCCCGAGGCCGGGGCTGTTTCGCCCCGGAGTTTTCCCATGCCCGGCATCGTGTCCATGCTTGGCGCCCTCGGCCTTGATGAGGCCTATGCCTGCGCGGAACATGGGATTGTGACCATGCTGCACGGCTTTGAACAGCTGGATATCCTGGCGCGGGTCGGGCGCCCTCTGGCGGTGGCGGTAAAATGCAACACCGGCATGTCCCGCCTGGGCTTTTCCGCCGATGAACTGCCCCTGCTGGTGGAGCGCCTGCGGGCCCTGCCCCGGATCAAGCCCGTGCTGGCCGTAACGCACATGCATTCGGCGGATACGGAACAGGGGCCCGATGAAGTGCGCGCCCATGCCCGCGCCTTTGCCCCCATGCTTGACCGCTTGCGGGAGTTCTGGCCGCAACTGGCCGCTTCCATCGGCAATTCGGCCGGAACCATGCTCAGCGCCGACATTGCCGGCATAATCGGGCCGCACATCTGCCGCCCGGGCATCGCCCTTTACGGGGGCAACCCCTTTGCCGGCACATCCCACGCGGCATTGGGGGAAGGCCTCAAGCCGGCCATGGCGCTGAGCGCGCCCGTGATGGCCTTAAGAGAACTGGCCAGGGGCGAAGGCATAGGCTACGGCCATAGTTTCAAGGCCTCCGGCCCCATGCGGGTGGCCATTGTCGCGGCCGGCTACGCCGAGTGTTTTTCGCGCGCCTTCAGCAACAATGGCCGCGCCTGCATAAGGGGCGTCAGCGCGCCTGTTGTGGGCAGGGTATCCATGCAGATGACCGCCCTGGATGTGAGCCGGGCGCCCGACCTGCACCTGGGGGATCAGGCCTGGCTCCTGGGCGGCCCCTTTGCGGATGCTCCGACCGTGGAGGAACTGGCCCGCAATCTGGGCACCATCAGCTATGAGCTGCTCTGCCTCTTCGGATACAACACGCGCGTGTATGAATGACAGGAACCGGGCGGCGGCGGGCTGCGGCCTGTCCAGGCTTCGGATATAACACGCGCGTGTATGAATGACAGCGCTATCTTGCGTACTGCCTGCCCCCGGCCGGCCTTCGGACACAAGACGCGCATGTATGAATGACAGGCCTCGTTCCCTTACTCGACATTGAGAATGACGGAAAAGGCCTTGAACAGCACCTGTATGTCCATGTCCGCTTTCAGCGCCAGCGTGCGCGAGCTTTCCTTTGTAATTAGCGCGCAAACGATGGTCCCTTCTTCCAGAACAACGTTGACTTCGCAGGCGATGTCCGATTCTTTGACTTCGCTGATTTTTCCGGCAAAACGGTTTCTGGTGTAGCTGTCCGCGCCGCTGCCGGGTTCGGCCAGGAGAACCCAGGGCGCTTTGACAATGGCCGTGACCGGACTGCCCTTTTCCAGGCGCAGGTTTACCAGGCTTTCTTCGGTAATGACGGCCACCACCCGCAGGCCGGCCATGGTGATCAGTTCCACTTCAACCAGCAGGCCGTCCCGGCGTATGCAGGTGACCTGTCCGGTAAAGGAATTGCGCGCGCTGGTTTTCATTTTTGACTCCCTCACAATATAGCGCTGCATGATACGTTGGGCGGTCTCGCCGGAAAACTCCAGGTAGTTTGCGGTCATGCCTGGATTTTGCTGCCCGAGGTAGGACTGCACCACCTGCAGGGGCACGCCGCCGCGCAGCAGTTCAATGGCGCGTGAGTGGCGGATGATGCGCGGATTGAACAGCCCGCCCGCAAGGCCGCAGGCCCGCGCCCGTTCGTAAAATTTGCGGCGCAGATAACCGGGGTCCAGGTTCAGCGCTTCCCCTCTGATGCCGGCAAACATGGGCGAATCGAGCAGTTCTCCGATTTGCCGCATGATCTGTTTTGGCAGCAGCACCGCCCTGGCGTTGGCGCCGCGCACCAGCACCAGGCAGCGCTCCCGGTCAAAGTCCGTGCAATCGTTCAGGGCCAGCACTTCGCCCAGGCGCATGGCCCCATAACGCATGAGTACAAAGGCAAGCCAGAGGCGGCTGCGCGAGCGCCGTTGAATGGGATTTTTCGCATCCTGGCACCAGTCGGCAAAGGACAGGGCGGCAAGGCCGAGTTCTTCGGCGCTCAGGTGCTTTGTGCCGTCGGGCACCAGGGACAAGGCCCCGGTGTTGTTGCGCACGGGGGTGATGACGCCTTTTTCCGCCAACTTTTTTTCCACACTGGCCAGTATGAGCTGCAATTCGTTTTTATCGGCGTTGTTTATGAGGCAATGAAGCGACTGCATGGATACGGTGTCCTTCGATCAGCGCGAGAGGTTGAGCTGTTGGCGCATATCGTCCTGAAATTCCGGAAAGCGCTTTTTCAACATCCTGTTATACGACATAAGGCAATAAGCAAAAAGGGTCACGCAAGGCCCTGGCATCCGTGACCGCATTGTCCTTCAAGGCCGGCGGCCTTATGACAGGGTACGGCCCTGCCTTTGCGGACAGGGCTGTCGCGCGTAAAGCCGGCTGGGCC
>JAJDJN010000257.1 GCA_030267245.1 Desulfovibrio sp. OttesenSCG-928-A18 | reverse complement strand
TGCGCATCGTATGTCCCCGTTTTTCAGAGCAAAAAAACGCCTGGTTGCGGGACAAAACACTCCGCGTCCGCCTTCCGGGCCGCTGTTGTCGCGTCCGCCACGCCCGGGCCGGCGCCGCCGGCACGGGCACGCGACGGATTGGGGGCGCAAAAGACTGTTGGGAGCTTTTTTTATTATCATTCTTGAGGAGGGCTTATGCAACTCGGTTCCATGAACGGCAAATGGATCGGCTTTTTTTCCGGTCTGGCCGTATTCGCGCTTATCCTGCTCATGCCCATACCTGCCGGCATGAAGCCGCAGGCCTGGAAAGTCGTCGCCGTCACCTCTCTCATGGCGATGTGGTGGATAACCGAAGCCATCCCCATTCCGGCGACCGGCCTGATTCCCATCTGTTTCTATCCCCTGCTCGGCATACTGTCGGCCAAGGACGCCGCCGCTCCATATGCGGATGAAGTGATCTACCTGTTCATGGGCGGTTTTTTTCTGGCCGTGACCATGGAACGCTGGAACCTGCACCGCCGCGTTGCTCTGAACATCATCAAGCTTGTGGGCTCGAGCCCCATACGCCTGGTGCTGGGCTTCATGGTCGCGACCGCCTTCTTGTCCATGTGGGTGAGCAACACTGCCTGCGCCATGATGATGGTGCCCATCGGCCTTGCCGTCGTCTCTGAAGTGACCGGCCTCACCGCCAGCCAGATCAAGGAAGGCAGCATGGAAAGCGGCAAGGGGGACCTCAACTTCGGACGCGCCCTCATGCTGGGCATCGCCTTTGCGGCCTCCATCGGCGGCCTTGCCACCATCATCGGCACCCCGCCCAACGCCGTGCTCGTGGCCCAGATCAAAAAGCTCTACAGCTATGAAATTACCTTCGTTCAATGGATGCTCTTCGGCGTCCCGCTCTCGGTGCTCACCCTGTTCATTACCTGGTTTATCCTGACCAAATGCCTCTTTCCCACCAAGGCCTTTCGCATGGGCGACGCCGGCAGGGTCATCGATGACGAAATCAAGGCCCTGGGCCCCATGAGCAGGCCGGAAAAATCCATCCTCATTGTGGGCTGCAGCATGGCCTTCCTGTGGATTATCAGCGGTTTTGTCTTCAAGCACTTTGAAGCCACAAAAATGATCAAGGACTCCACCATCGCCATTGGCGGCGCTCTGGCGCTCTTCTGCTGGCCCGTGGATTTCAAGAAGAACAAGTTCCTGCTGAGCTGGCGCACGGCCGTGCGCATCCCCTGGGACGTGGTGCTCCTGTTCGGCGGCGGCCTTGCCATTGCCAACGCCTTTCAGAAAACCGAGCTCACCGTTTATATCGCCAATGAATTCACAAACCTGCAGGGGCTGCACCTCTATTTGCTCCTGACCCTGATCTGCGTATTTACCATCACCCTGACCGAAGTAACCTCCAACACGGCCACGTCAACACTGCTCGTGCCGATCATGGGCGCCGTGTCCATAGCCATGGGCATCAACCCGATCGGGCCCATGGTCGCGGCCGCCATTGCCTCCTCCTACGCCTTCATGCTGCCGGTGGCCACGCCGCCCAACGCTGTGGCCTACGGAAGCGGCTGCTTTACAATCAAGGACATGGCCATGGCCGGGATATGGATCAACCTGGCCTGCTTCCTGCTCATACCCATCGTCATGTACACCCTGATTCCCCTCTTCTGGGGCGAAAATCTGAGTATCGTGCCGCAATGGGCCCTTGACGCGCTCAAGGAGCAGGCGGCTGCCGGAGCGGCCGCGCTTCCCAAGTAAGCCAGCGCCCGCCACAACCCTGATACCGCATAGCGGGAAGGCGCAAGCCTTCCCGCTTTTTGCGTTCCGCCCGCCGATCTGCTATGCATGCCCATGCGACACATGAATCAATCGTCAGCACCAAGCGCAACAGACACGCCCCGCCCGGGGTCGGCCTGGAATTTACACGAGGGACCGGGGGGACTTTGCCCGCCCTTGCTCCCCCGACATATGGCCGAGCCCCCCCGCGCCGGCGAAGCCGGAGCGGCGATAGCAAAGGCAAGGAGCGTCAGGCCGCCTGCGGCTACGCCAAAGGCACGGAGCCACTTTGCCGGCCGCCTGAAACAGGATACCGCCGCTATGTCCGGGCTGTCCCTTTTGCCCTTCCTTGCGCTGGCCCTGCTCCTTTTCTGCCCTTTGCAGGCCTGTACGCCCAGGCAGCCGGTCCAGTCCACCTTGCGGGCGGCGCCGCTGACGGATTTTGCCAAGTGGGAGCGGGTGCGCGACAGCGAACTGCAACGGCCAAGCTTCAGCGACAAAGGCATTGCCGGCGCCAGCGAGTCGGCCAACGCCGGCTGGCTGCTGCTGGAAGAGTGTTTTGCCCAAGCCGCGCTTTTGGACAAGGCCAGGGCGGTGAACTCCTTTTTCAACCGCATGCCCTACAAGGAAGACCTGGAAGCCTTTGGGACAGAGGAATATTGGGCCACGCCAGAAGAGTTCATGCGCCATTGCGGTGACTGTGAAGATTTCGCCATCGCCAAATATTACGCCCTGAAACGGCTTGGGGTAAGGGCGGAACAAATGCGGATCACCGGCGTCTGGAACATGAGAAAGAATGAAGGGCACTCGGTGCTGCTGGTTCTGGACAACGACCGTTTGTATATACTGGATAACGTGTTCAAGCAGGTGCAGCCCTTTGACGAGCTTGCGCATGAATACAGGCTGATTTACCATGTCAACGAAAACACCCTGTGGCGGCGACCCGACAAGAGTTAGGGGCTGTCTCACGGTGTTGCACGAAGTACTGAGGGGGCTTTGCCCCATCACAGTTTGATGACAAACCCCGCTGCGCGGGGATTTGTAAAGGCACGCCCGCTTCGGCGCTTTACGGCGGCAGTGA